>NZ_JACJOY010000091.1:0-8579 GCF_014695815.1 Trichocoleus sp. FACHB-6 | reverse complement strand
AATTACTGGGGTAAGCTTTACTCATAACGCTCTCTCAGTGCTGTGTACTACATATTCGCAGCTTACACTGAGTGAGCTTTTTTGCTATCTAACCGACTTTTAAAACATCCTCTAAAACGTCATGGTGTTAGTGACGAAGCGATCCATGCCGCACTCAGCGAACTAATTCATTAGAAACAGAATTTTGCAGCTAAACCAAGTTGCGGCGGTGGATAGGGATAATTTGCCGCTATTGGGAGCTAGAGCGATCGCTCTAGCTGTTTATTATGTACCTCCCCCATATCAGTCGAGGTGAGGAGTCTCATCCTTTCGGATTAGCACTCTTTGCCACTGAGTGCTAAATTGGAATGCGGAAGCGCTTTTAATACTAAAAATGGCAAAGATCATTGCATTTAATGAAGAATCACGGCGGGCGCTAGAGCGGGGCGTGAATGCCCTGGCCGATGCCGTTAAAATTACGCTGGGACCAAAAGGGCGGAATGTTCTTCTAGAGAAGAAGTTTGGCGCTCCCCAGATTGTTAATGATGGCATTACCGTCGCCAAGGAAATTGAATTAGAAGACCCGTTGGAAAATACGGGCGCTCGACTGATTCAGGAAGTAGCATCAAAGACTAAAGACATCGCTGGTGATGGCACGACTACAGCAACTGTGTTGGCACAAGCGATGATCAAAGAAGGCTTGAAGAACGTAGCAGCTGGGGCGAACCCAGTTAGCTTGCGGCGGGGAATTGAGAAAACGATCGCCCATCTTGTAGAGGAAATTGCAGCGCTAGCGAAGCCAGTAGAAGGGAGCGCGATCGCGCAAGTTGCTACAGTCTCGGCTGGTAACGATGAAGAAGTCGGTGCCATGATCGCTAAAGCGATGGAGAAAGTCACCAAAGACGGCGTAATCACCGTTGAAGAATCTAAATCGATCAGCACGGAACTTGATGTCGTCGAGGGGATGCAGATCGATCGCGGCTACGTTTCTCCCTACTTCATCACCGATACCGAACGGATGGTGGTGGAATATGAAAACGCCCGCATCCTAATCGCCGATAAGAAAATCAACTCGATCCAAGATTTAATTCCCGTCTTGGAAAAAGTGGCGCGGAACGGTGAACCCTTACTGATTATTGCCGAAGACATCGAAGGGGAAGCCCTAGCGACTTTGGTGGTAAACAAAATGCGGGGTGTACTAAATGTGTGCGCCATCAAGTCGCCCGGATTTGGCGAGCGCCGCAAAGCTATGCTGCAAGATATCGCCGTTCTGACTGGCGGTCAAATGATTTCCGAAGAAGTAGGTTTAAGCCTAGATACAGTCTCCCTGGAAATGTTGGGAACTGCTCGGAAAATCACCCTTGATAAAGAAAGCACCATCATCGTTTCTGGGGAAAAAACCGCAGACGTGGAAAAGCGGATTGTCCAAATTCGCAAGCAGCTAGAGGAAACTGATTCAGACTACGATAGAGAAAAGCTGCAAGAGCGGATTGCTAAGCTTGCTGGTGGTGTCGCCGTCATCAAAGTGGGTGCGGCTACCGAAACCGAACTCAAAGACCGCAAGCTGCGAATTGAAGATGCTCTCAACGCTACCAAAGCTGCTGTAGAAGAAGGAATCGTTCCAGGCGGCGGTACAACGTTGATTCATCTGAGCAAGAAAATCGCCGAGATTAAGAATAGTCTGGACGATGAAGAAAAAGTCGGTGCTGACATTGTAGGCAAATCTCTAGAGGCACCCCTGCGTCAGATGGCTGATAATGCTGGTGTCGAAGGTTCTGTGATCGTCGAGAAGGTGCGGGAGACTGATTTCAACATCGGTTACAACGCCGCTACTGACACCTTTGAAGACTTGATTGCGGCGGGGATTATTGACCCCGCGAAAGTTGTGCGTTCAGCATTGCAGAATGCTGGTTCAATTGCTGGCATGGTGTTGACCACTGAAGCCCTGGTAGTCGAGAAGCCTGAGAAGAAAGGTGCTGCTGCCCCCGACATGGGTGGTATGGGCGGCATGGGCGGCATGGGCGGCATGGGCGGCATGGGCGGCATGGGCGGCATGGGTATGATGTAGCCCGAACGACTGAAGTCGCGACTAGAGAAAACTTAGCCCGCCTGCGCGGGCTAAATAAAAAGGCGGTTTGTCTTGGAGGACAGGCTGCTTTTTTTTAGCGCGATCGCTCTTTATAAGAGATTTTGTAGGAGCGGGGAAACCTTGCCCTTACTGCTTTTCTGGCGCGATCGCGTATTGCGGAAGTTTAATAAATTGTTACAGTATTGGAAAATTACATTAGACTCCTTGCATTCATTTAGCTGTGAACTAAAGTTCCAGGTTCATAGCTAAAGTCATCGTCATGATTCCTGGGTAAATGTTTCAACCCGTTAAACGGGTTTAAGTTTTAAGCCGGAAATTTATTTCAAAAACATGAATGCAATAAGTCTATTAACTTGCAGCCAAAGATATTACTCCGAGCCAGGGGAAGCTTCTGGAAGCATTTACCCCTTCAGAATTCAGCAGGCGAGGCTTTTGAAAGTTTTACTGGAACTAATGCCTAATGCCGCGTTCATGTGTTTTCGGAGGCCCATTTGCGTAATATGGCACCAAATCGCATTTTTAGGCGCTCTTGAACTTTAGCTTTCCTAAAAGACGGACTATTTCAAACCGGAGGTAAACCAAAAGTGAAGCTCAAAATCCTGGTAACAACAGCACTGCTAACTTTAGTCTTGCCAGTGAATGGGGCGACCGCGCCAGAAAGTGATGTTTCTAAACTTGGGATATTAACTAGGATTGCTGGCGAATACGCAGCAATAGGACAAAACGATAAAGCGGAGGAACTGTTAGCCCAAGCTCTTCCTCTGGTTCAAGCCATTTCTAATGACTGCGACAAATCGGAGCCGATAGCAGCAATTGCTGGTCAGTATGCAAAAGCAGGACAGCAGGCTAAAGCCAAAGAGTTACTAGACCAAGCAATTCGGGTTGCCAATGCAGCAAAAAACTGTCTTAGCCACAACGATGTTGTGGAAAACTTGGCAGACATCCAAAATCGGTATGTACAGGAAGGACAATATGACCTTGCGCTCCAAACTGTCAGAGGATTAAACAATGAGAATGAGGTGTTTAAGATATATGGGCTTTCGTTAATTGCCCACCACTTTGCCGATACCGGACAAGTTGATAAGAGTTCTGCACTTTTAACCGAAATCGTGAAAGTTGCTCAATCTCTCAAGGATGCTCACGCTCAAACCTTTGCTTTAGCTCGCAGCGCTGTCGAATATGCAAAAGCAGGACAAAAAGCCCAAGCCATTGAGTTACTCAATCAGGCAATGAAAGTTGCACCAGCTATCAATAATACCAACGAAAGTAAAAGTAACGTACTGGTTAGGATTGCTCGTGGTTACGCACAAGTGGGACAAACTGATCAAGCCATCAAAGCTCTCGATCAAGCGTTGCCCATCGCGAAAACTATGTCTAACCCCGATTTCAAATTCCATGCTTTGGGTGAGATTGCGGTGCAGTATGCAGCAGTCAACCAGAAGGCGAAACCGACTGAAATTTTTGGACAACTTCAGTCAATGCTGCAAACCGGAGAACCTGCTTTTAAATCCATATCGTTATCTAGCCTGGCTCATTTTTACGCAAATTCAGGGCAATATGAGCAAGCTCTGCGAATTGCACAAACTATCAAAGATGTCCAAGAGAAAGCTGGATCGCTGTCTAGAATCGCTGGAGACTATGCCCGGAAGGGACAATTTGACTCGGCACTGCAAGTCGCCCAAACAATAAGTGATGCTAACCACAAAGCAGGGGCTTTGAGTGAAATTGTTCGCAGTTATGCCGAAGCTGGACAACTTGACCAGGCTTTAAAAGTCGCCCAAACTATTGAGCGTAAGTTTGACAAAACCATGATTCTATCTGAGATGGCGGTTAATTACGCGGAGGCAGGGCAACCTGACCGGGCTATTCAAATTGCCCAAACTATTAAGGATATTATGTCTAGCACTAATATCTCTAATGAGGAAAAGGATATAGACTGGATGTTGCCTGCAATCGTCAGCAGTTATGCAAAAGAGGGACAATTTGACAAAGCCCTTAAGGTTGCTCAAAACATTCAGGGCAAGCCTTACAAAGTTAACGCATTGAGTGATATTGCTGGTCAATATGCAGCAAGGCAGCAAAAGGATAAAGCTGCTGCCCTTCTCGCTGAGGCGCTTCAAATCATCCAGCCAATATCGCCCAAACAGTAGTCACAAATCTTTCGTTACCAGACTTGGGGCTGGTAACGAAAGATTTGCAGGATGTTTTGCGATCGCTCTTGATGAAATCGAACTATATCTAAGTTTGCCTAGTGTGTACTGATCGAGAAACTGGCCTAAACAGAAAGCCAAGCGGTTGATGCCACCTAAACTGAATAATATTGCATCGGTTAGGAACCCTTGGCAGATTATGTCTACTCCTAAACAGAAGATAGCTGAGTTCTACCCGCCTCGACTCAACCGGATCTTTGTCCGTCTGTTGCAGACTATTGCGCCTCCATTAGTACGCTGGCGCTTTTGGCTAGATGTGGAGATTAGCCAAGATTGCTTGGAGAAGCTGGAAAACTTGCGAGATCAAAGGCTGCTTCTATTACCCAATCACTCTAACTTCGACGATCCGGCGTCGATGTTTCTGCTATCAGCAAGGCTAGGTGAAGCCTTCAACTACTTAGCTGCTTTTGAGGGTTTCAAAGGGCTGCAAGGTTGCTTTCTTCAGCAAGCTGGGGTCTATTCTATCCGGCGTGGGGTTGCGGATCGCGCCAGTATTGCCCAAACCCTGGAACTGCTCACCCAACCAAAATGCCGTCTGGTAATCTTTCCAGAGGGGGGCTGCTCGTTCCAGAATGACACGGTAATGCCTTTCCGGGTAGGAGCAGTGCAAATTGCTTTACAAGCGATCGCTAAGTTGGTTAAGCGTGGCTCAACTCCTCCCGACTTATACCTTGTACCCATAAGTATCAAATATCGTTACACCCAGGACATGAATCCGGCGATTGACGCTATCCTGAACCGGCTGGAGCAAGCCCTACAGGTAAAAAAAGCATCTAGCTTATACGAGCGGCTGCGCGTTGTGGCAGAGCAAGTCTTGGTAAACTGCGAACAGGAATATGGTGTTTACACTCCCGGAAATGCTCAAGAGCCTTGGAATCAGCGTATTTTCAGCCTTAAAGCTTTTGTCCTCCACTCCTGCGAAGAAAAACTCGCGATCTCATCCTCTCCCAACGAACTGAACCGGGAGCGTGTCTATAAAATTGAGTACGTCCTACAGTCTAAGGCTGAAACTTTAGTAGCCGATGATTTCTGGAATGCTTCGTCCATCCAAAAAGCCGCAATGCGCCTTTTAAACTTCGATGCCATCTATGATGGTTATGTAGCTGCTGCTACAACTCCAGAACGCTTTCTGGACACGCTCACGCGGCTGGAAAGGGAGGTGTTCGACATTGACCAACCGCCGCCCAAAGGTCATAAAATAGCAGCAATCTGGATCGGCGACCCAGTAAACCTTAAGGATTACTTTCAGGATTATCAAGAAGATCGGTCTGGCACTGTAAATTACTTGGTGGAAAAAGTCCAGCAGGCTGTACAGAGTAATCTTGACCGTTTAATGCCGTTTTCCTCATTCATCCCCGACCAGCTTCCTAACAAAGACAATCGAGGAGGGCAAGCTTCGAGTCCAAACATGGCATCAAAAAAGTAAATTAGTCTGAAGAATATGCTTTTTACTTGCTTAATTTTATCAGAATTTGAGTAAACTTAGATGAAATAATGCCCAGAAAATCCTCAATTTGAGATAAATCTGCATGACACAAAAACGCCCCCAACTACGTAACTTCGCGACACAACCGAATCAAGATGATGAGGAGGATTTATTTGAATACTTTTACGACAAACCCGGTGCTTTACCTGGGACAATCGTCATTGATAAAGATGCGCCGCTGCCCAAAATTATCTTAATTGACTACAACGAGACTAACCGGACTTGCCTAGCATTACAGTCCCCAGAAGATTGTGCTAAATATTTGGATACTGCGTCGGTTTCTTGGGTGGATGTCTTGGGATTGGGCAGTGAAGAAATTTTACAACAGTTGGGGAAAGTTTTTGATTTACATCCGCTTGTTTTAGAAGACGTGGTCAATGTGCCGCAGCGTCCCAAAGTGGAGGACTATGAAGACCATGTGGTAATTATTGCCCGGATGGTAATGCCGAAGGAAAGTGGGAATAGCTTCTATAGCGAACAAGTTAGTTTAGTCTTGGGAAAACATTATTTGCTCACTGTGCAGGAAGAACCGCAGCGTGATTGCTTTACGCCAGTGCGCGATCGCATTCGTCACAATAAGGGTACTATTCGCAAGCGCGGTGCCGATTATTTAACCTACGCACTGTTGGATGCCATTATCGATGGATTTTTTCCTGTTTTAGAAGATTATGGTGAGCGAATTGAAGACTTAGAGGAAGAAGTTATCGCCAACCCCACACGCAAGACTCTAGACAAAATTTATCAAATTAGACGCGAACTATTGGCACTTCGACGCGCTATTTGGCCTCAGCGTGATGCCATTAACACTCTAATTCGAGATGGCAATATTCTAGTTAGCGAGGAAGTGCGAATTTACTTGCGAGACTGTTACGATCATGCGGTTCAGGTGATGGATATGGTGGAAACATATCGAGAACTATCCTCTGGGCTAATGGATGTTTATATGTCTTCGGTTGGGAACAGAATGAATGAAGTTATGAAGCTTTTAACTGTAATTTCCAGTATTTTCATTCCCCTGACTTTTGTTGCCGGAATATATGGAATGAACTTCAATACAGAAAAATCTCCCTGGAATATGCCAGAACTAAACTGGTATTTTGGCTATCCGCTTTGTTTGGCGTTGATGATAGCGATCGCTTCTGGTTTAATCTACTTTTTCTGGAAGCGCGGCTGGTTTGAGAACTTTTCCACCATTAAGGATGAATGATCGCTTCTTTTACGAAATGTTGAAAGGAGAGTTTTGCGTCCGGAATTAATAAATTTAGACTCCTAACCTCCTAAGTCTTAATTCTTACTTTTACACCAATTACTAATCTTGGACGATCGCAATTTACTACTTGTAACAGTTTATATCATCTGCGTTACTTATGTCTTGTACCGGATGGTAAAATCTCTAAATATAACTCAAGTAACAATTGAGCTTAATCAAGATTTACTGAATACACAACTGGAAGAACAAAACCTAAAAGATATCCTTGAGATTCAATTTAAACTTAAAAAGCGATATCTACTAGAAGATTTGAAAGAGCTGTCAATCAGCATCAAAAATAAATCTCAGCAAGATTTTATAGAAATAGATTGGGATCGCAGTACGCTAACGGATTTTCAAGGACAATCGCGGCGAGTAATTCGCATAACACCCACGATGCAACTCGATCTATCTGAGCGTCAAGTTTTTCGGGTTATTGCTGCTGGAAATATCCTCACAGAAAAGCTGACTGTAGAAGATGTCCTCAAAGGTGACGCAACAAACCCCACCTTGAAAATTAGTGCGCCTTTGTTTGACCTATCAAAGCTCCAAAAAGGCAAAGATACTCAAAAAAAGCTATACAGCGACTTTATGACCAGAAACCGGACGCTGCAATTTTCTCTAAAGCTGGTGCTGAGAGTAGCTAATACTACCATTGAGGTAGGTAGACTTGTTAATCACATTTTATCTTGCGAATTCATAGTTAGCAAAGTTCCTTGGACAGAGTCTTTAAGTTGGAAACCTAAAGATGACGATTAAAAATGAAAAATAATATTATGTTCCAATAGGGTTCACTTAAGAATAGTTGTATTTTTGGAATTTTTAACTCTACTTAAATCCTAAATAGGTTGTGGGGAGGCGATTCTGGTAGTGCGTCAGGATGATGTGGGTTTGGTAAAGTAGAAAGACCTCTATGACTCCACTCAAGCTATGGAATGTCGGCTCTGCGGTCATTATAAAACCCACAAACATGGCAAAATGCCCAACGGACATCAACGATACTTCTGCCCTGGATGCAGACAAACCTTTTGTGAGAGTTTTGACACCCTTTACTACTATCGGCATATCAGCCCAGAGCAAATTCAACAAGTCCTGCAAGCACACAGCGAAGGCACGAGTTTGCGAGGGGTCAGCCGAATCACAGGACTCGCTTACAACACCGTTGTCAGTATTGTTCGCTCATCCAGTGTCAAAGCTCAACTCGTTCACAACGATCAGGTAGCACAAGTGGTAACCGAGGAAGTGAGTGGCGATGAGATGTGGTCATTTGTGCAAAAAAACAGAAACAATGTCTCGCTGATGAGTTAACGGTGGGAGACTGTTGGATTGCCATCACTTTAGCGGATTCGAGTGGGTTGATCTTGACGGCGCGAGTGGGTAAACACACTGACGCATTGATTAGACCTCTTGCAAAAGTCGCGGCTGGGGTAAGATAAGGACTGAAATTATGCGTTCGCGGACTCTTTCGTTGCGTTCGCCCCGCTCCATTGATAAATAAAGCTTATGAAATATGAGCAGGTGAAACATCTCAAGCCAGCAGAATTTAAACGGTTTTGGGGCGTCACT
>NZ_JACJOY010000090.1:0-96514 GCF_014695815.1 Trichocoleus sp. FACHB-6 | reverse complement strand
AAGGATTTCCCACTCTTCGTCTGTTAGGCTGCTAGAGTACGGCATGACTGCTGGATACGGCTTTTGCGGTAACTGTACTTCAAGATAGTAAAAGATGTCAAATGGGTTCTATAAGGTTAAAACATGAACTTTCCTCTGTTAGCCAAAGAAGCACCTCTTGACACGCTGACTTTGAATTGAGGATACTGCTTCGTATCAAAAGCAAACCCGATCCGCTCGCTTTCACTTCGCCTTCGGTACGCTTGCGTTCCTGACAGGAATCCCTGCTCTCAGCCTATCAGCAGAGGTAAAAATCATGCCCGGATTGAAACCTAAAGTAGGGTCTAGCCTCAAAGCCGAATGGGATAGCATCACAGTTGAGTATTCCCTGACACCACCTGGTGAGAACGATAAGACGATGCCCAAACACCTTGTCGGTGTCGCCTTTGCTCCCCACGAGCGCGTGACGTGGTGTGTTGATGGAGGTTCAAGCCAAACAACATCGCTGCATCCCGGAAGTGTTTTCCTCTACTCATCGTGCGAGTTTGTTTGGTTACACTCACAGCGACCGAGTGAGTGCGTTCACATGATGCTAGACCCAAACTTGCTGAGTCGAGTAGCAGCAGAAAATTCTTTGTCTAGCAATGTTGAAATTGATTACCGTGTCATGTTTGCAGACCCAACCATCCTGCATTTGGCGCAGTTGTTCAAGTCCGAAATGCTCAACGGCGGTTTAGCTGGGAAACTTTATACTGAGTCCCTGACCAACTTATTAGCGGTTCATCTTCTACGAAATTATAGCGGGACACGGATTTCGCCAGCTCTACAAGATGGAGCGCTTGACACCCCCAGGTTGAGCCTAGTCAAAGATTTTATTGAAGAACATCTGGCTGAAAATTTGAGCATTGCAGACTTGGCTAGTGTTGTGCATATAAGTCCCTTTCACTTTGCTCGTGCCTTTAAAACTGCCACAGGTCAACCACCGCATCGCTACATTACTCATCGGCGGATGGAACGAGCAAAAATGTTGTTGTCTGTAACCCGTCTTCCCGTTGCTGAAGTGGCATATCGGGTTGGTTTCTCTAATCAAAGCCACTTTACTGCCCAATTTCGTAGAGCCACAGGTACAACACCTAAAGGCTATCGGGATAGTCTTTAATGCTATTGCAGCACGCAGAAAAGCAAGATTAGCATAAACGACAGCAAGAATCGGTCGTGAATGTACATTTTATCTTTTCTAAGCTTTGGATAATACAAGAGCCAATTGCAGACTTGAAGCAAAGCTAGGGAAAGCAAAAATGACAAACGATTTTGAACACAACGCCTCTAGTGATGTTAAAACCCCTCGTCGTGAAAAAACTATAGGGGTCAGCCGCCGTCGCATGATGCTTTACGGTGGCGCAGGGTTGGCAGGTGTTGCTGCCATGACGGTTGGCGGACGGGTTGATGCAAATACACAACAGTCTGCTGTTGCACAGCAAGTTTCCGCTAAGCCAGAAGGCAGGTTTGCAGGTAAAGTTGTTCTAATTACTGGTGCCACATCAGGTATTGGGGAAGCAACCGCACGGGCGTTTGCTAAGGAAGGGGCAACCGTTCACTTTTGCGGTCGCCGGGAAGCACTGGGGGAGAAGGTTGCCCAAGAAATTAACGCTCAAGGCGGTAAAGCAAGCTATCAGAAAGTAGATGTCCGCCAGGAAGAGGAAATTAAAGCATTTATCGATACTTGCGTTCAGAAATATGGTCGGATTGACATTGCTTTTAATAATGCCGGAATTGAGAGTTCTCCGAATACTGTTGCCCAACAGTCGTTAGGAGACTGGATGAATGTGATGACGACCAATGCAACAGGTACTTTCTTATCTATGAAATATGAACTTCCCGTTATGCTCAAGCAGGGGAGTGGTGCAATTATCAACAATGCTTCCGTTTCCAGCCATGTCGGCTTTGCAACCATCGCACCCTACAGTGCCAGCAAACACGCGATCGCATCTTTAACTAAAGTTGCAGCCTTGGAGTATGCAGACAAAAACATCCGCATTAATTCCATCTCGCCTGGTGCAGTGGATACGCCAATGCTGCGACGGGCAATGGCTGCTTGGAAGCTTTCCGAAGAACAAATTGCCAACGAATACCCCATCAAGCGGCTAGTAGCTCCAGAAGAGATTGCAAAAACCGTTTTGTGGCTCTCCTCTGCTGACCCCACCTGCATTATTGGTACTGACATTGACGTAACAGGTGGCTACCTCACAAAGTAGTTGCAGTTGCTAAATAAATCATTTCTATAGCAATCCTAATTCATCAAATTCTCTTTCTCTCCGTCCTCTCTTGCCTGGAGCATTTCGTTAATTTTTATACATCAAATCTGGTTACTATATGGCTAATCAACAAACTCGAAAAAAGTTTTTGAATTTGAGTGCAGTTGCAGGTTTTTCGTTTCTTTTGGGCAGCCAGAATCTATTAGGGCAGAAAGCTTCAGCAGAAGCTAGCTCTACTGAACATTCCAATGTTGCAATTATTAAAAGTTACTACGAGGCATACGGTAAAGGGGACTTAGGAACCGTCCGGCAAATTTTTGCTCCGAATATTGCTTGGACAATTCCCGGACATCACCCACTAGCTGGAACCAAGCGAGGTGTAGATGAAGTTTTAGCTTTCTTCCAGCAGCTCGGCTTAGCCAAATTTCGGGCTGAGGTCTTATTTTTGGGCGGTAATGACTCGTATGTTGTCGATGTTCATCGAGGCTGGAGCAACATGGAACGGGACAATATCGATCAGCTTTGGGTATTGTTGTTCAAAATTGAAGGTGATCGCATTGTCGAAGCTGTGAATTTTCCCGGCGATCAACACGCAGCAGATGCCTTCTTCTGGAAAGTTTATCCGCTCAAACCCCTGCCAGAACGACTGGCTTAATAGGAATGGCACTCAGGCAACGAGCCTGGAAATAAATTTCACAGCGAGAAGCTTAAGTAAGCTATAGCTTGCGGGGCGAGGTTTGAACCCGTTTCAACCGATTTTAGCTAGTAGGTTGGGTTTCACTATCGTTCAACCCAAAGCCCTATAGGGGTTGCTGGGTTGAGGAACTAAACCCAGCCTACGGAATTTTGGCTAAGTTCTATCTAATTTCTTGTTGGGCTATCTGAGTAATCTCTACAACATTGATAACTCAGCCGCTTAGTTTGTTATGCTGTCAATAGTTATTAAATTTTGAAATAATTGAGATTTTAATGAAGCAAGATACAATAAATAAAATAACAGCTACGATTAAAAAGTATTACCCAAGCATCCAATTTAACTATATTTTTTTTCCAGAACAGTACAAAGGATACCATATTTGGCAATCCCAATTATCTGCTATTGAAGTTTACCAAAATGACATTCCCGTTCCTAGAACAAAGGACTATCAGCTAGTTTGGATAGTTTATGTTAATGGTGGAGTAGCAGAAAATATCGGTGATGTAGGCTGGACTGATGCACAAACCCAAGTGGGAATTAGACAAGATTCAAAAGAACCTTCTTGGGTAGATGATGATAGTAATATGCTCTCCTCTGAAACAAAAAAGCTAATGGAATCGTTAGCTTCTGAGCTTCTAGATATAGTTTGCTCTGATGAATCATAATACTTAGAAGGAGATTCTGAGTTCTAAGCAACTAATACCTTTTTGACTGCCACTTCCATCAGAGCTTCTCACTGTGCGATCACATTTCCTCATCCTGCCAAAATGCGATCACGCTAACGCACTTGACAAAATCAGTAAATTGTGTATTTAAAATAGGACGAAGCGATCGCATCTTCCCAGTTAGACTCCACGAGAAAAGAGCGATCGCATTCTCTTTTGCTGCTAGCCCATACCAGACCCTGAAGTGGCTCAACTACCTATAGATCCGTCTATAGTTATCTACAAGAAATATTTATAAATAAGTGTTTACAAAGTTTAATAAGATAATCACATACACAAATAAGTATTTTTTCCTAATGCCATGATAGCGGATCAATTTCCCTGGCTTAGCGCGATTATCCTGCTCCCACTCGTTGCTGCACTGCTTATCCCTTTTCTGCCTGATAAAGACGGCAAGCGTGTGCGCTGGTATGCACTGGGCGTGGGGATCGCAGACTTTGTATTGATGTGCTACGTCTTTTGGAAGCATTACGATCCAACGAGCGCTACTTTTCAACTCGTAGAGAAATATACCTGGCTGCCTCAGTTAGGCTTGAACTGGGCGGTTTCGATTGATGGAGTTTCAGCCCCGCTTGTGCTTCTGGCAGGATTAGTCACGACACTCTCAATATTTGCGGCGTGGCAAGTCAATCTCAAACCCCACCTCTTCTATTTCCTGATGCTGGTGCTGTATTCCGCACAAGTAGGAGTATTCGTCGCCCAAGACGTGCTGCTGCTGTTCATTATGTGGGAAGTAGAACTAATTCCCGTCTACCTACTCGTTTCGATTTGGGGTGGACAGAAGCGTCAGTACGCCGCGATGAAGTTTTTACTATATACCGCCGCCGCTTCTATTTTTATTTTGGTCGCTGGTCTGGGAATGGCCTTCTACGGCGACAATCTGACCTTCGATATGGTCGAACTTGGCTTAAAGGATTACCCCCTTACTTTAGAACTGCTGCTTTATGCAGGATTGCTAGTTGCCTTTGGTGTCAAACTAGCTGTTTTCCCCCTGCACACCTGGCTACCGGATGCACACGGCGAGGCATCTTCTCCCGTATCGATGGTATTAGCCGGCGTACTGCTGAAGATGGGCGGATATGGGTTGATTCGCCTCAATTTAGGACTTCTTTCTGATGCACACGTTTACTTTGCACCTGTATTAGCGATTCTGGGCGTTGTCAATATTATCTACGGTGCATTTAACTCCTTTGCCCAGACGAATATGAAGCGTCGCCTCGCCTATTCGTCGGTTTCTCACATGGGATTTGTCCTGCTGGGGATTGCGTCCTTTACTGACTTGGGAATCAACGGCGCAATGCTGCAAATGATTTCTCACGGTTTGATTGCCTCATTACTATTCTTTTTAGCTGGAGTGACTTACGATCGCACTCACACGATGTCGATGAAAGAAATGGGCGGGATTGCTCAGGCAATGCCCACTGTGTTTGCCCTGTTTACAATGGGTGTGATGGCATCGTTGGCTCTGCCGGGGATGAGTGGCTTTGCTAGCGAACTTGCGGTTTTCGTCGGTGTGACAACTAGCGATATCTACAGCTCAACTTTCCGCACTGTGACAGTCTTTCTAGCCGCTGTGGGTGTCATCCTGACGCCAATTTATCTGCTTTCGATGCTGCGACAGGTATTTTACAATTCTGGTGCAGTACCTACCTGCGACATTGCGCCTACCTGCGACATTACTGATGCAGACTTGAAGAGTCAGGGAAATCAGGAGCCGGTTTGCTTTGGTACAAACTGTACCTTGCCGATAGATGCAGAATTTACCGATGCTAGACCTCGTGAAGTGTTTATTGCTGCCTGCTTTCTGGTGCTGATTATCGGTTTTGGCGTATACCCCAAGATGGCTATGCAAATGTACGATGTAAAAACTGTTGCAGTTAATGCTCAGGTTCGCCAATCTTATACCCAAATCGCAGAAGTGAATCCCCAGATTTATACGGAAGGATTTTTGGTTTCTAAGGTGGCAGAATCGGACGTAACGCCTGTTTTGGGAATGGTAGAGCGTTATCCAAGATAAGCGCCGCCTGAGTAATCCTTTGGTAGCCGATTGTAGGGGCGTTTTGCTTAACCCAAAGGGTTATCAGCTACCAAGGTTATTTTTTCGGTGCGCTTGTCGGCTCAAATGCGATCGCTTTTAGCTGTGGGAGTGCCACAAAGACTGATTCAATTGGTTTTAATCTTTAGCAGAAACCCAGAGGGTGCGCGTGTCGCCGCCTCTGGGTAAATAGCTAGAAAGCTGATTATTACTTTGACAGACGCTGGATTATTGAGTCAGATAAAAACCGAAAAATCCAGGTATAGCAAACTTTTGACGATTTTTGGAGCCTAATGTAGTTGGCTCTTTCGTCCTAAATTTATTCTTCTTTGAAGACTTGTGTTGCGAGGAAGGCTAATGCAGCGGTACTAGCGATCGCGCCTAACTGGAGAGCGGGATTTTTAGCCAGCCAGTCAGAAACGCTCGGTATCACCAAATTGCTAAAATCTCCATCAACTCTAGTATCGCCGGGAACAGGCTCATAAAGGTTGTTCCGATCGTCTGGGGACTTCGGCTCGTTGGTGCGTTGGGCTTGGAAACCAACCAGCAGCAACAAAGAATCCACCAGTTCCGGCGATAGCCGCTGTAGCGCATCTAGCGCTCTAGCTGCATCCCCAACCAAGAAGTCACGAGTTGGATTTTCGGCAACGTAGAGGATCGCGTCAGCGACCAGCCTGGGGTCGTAGTAGGGGGGTATCCCTGACGGCTTCACGCCTAGCTTGGTAAGACCATTATTCCAGAAGGGTGTATTGATGACCGCTGGTTTCACACTCGTCACGCTGATGGGGATGCCCTCATGTTGTAGCTCGACGCGCATCGCTTCCAGGAATCCCTCGATCCCATGCTTTGCTGCGGAGTATGCACTTTGGTAAGGGAGACTTCGCAAGCCCTCCATTGAAGAGATGTGGATTAGCGCCCCCTGTCTCTCTCGCTTGAGATGGGGTAGCGCCGCCATCGCACCGTATACCTGCCCCATCAAGCTAACATCAATGACGCGCTTAAACTCTTCTGGTGTGGTGTTGTCGAAGGTGGCAAAGATGCCGACAGCAGGGAGGTGTACCCACGTATCGAGCCGCCCGTAGACTTCGACGGTACGGTCTGCGATCGCTTTGACCTGCTCGAATACCGACACATCCGCTACCACAGCCGTTGCTTCACCTCCAGCGGTACGAATCTCGTCCACCAAGGACGCTAGCTTCGACTCATTGCGAGCCGAGACAACCAGCTTTGCTCCACGACGAGCAAACTGAAGGGCTGTCTCGCGCCCGATGCCGCTGCTCGCCCCAACGACGGCAACAACCTGCTGATTGATTGGTTTTAGTTGCATTAATGCTACTCCTTAAAGTTTTTATGCTAAAAAATTCACCTCTAAAGGTAAAGTTTTTCTAGAACGTTTGGTCTAATTGCAATCTAAAAAATCAACTTTTCAATAATTACATCATACTAAGCGATAGCGAAATAAACATTGTACTTAAGCATGGCTAAAAGCGCTCTGGATATTGTAAAAATCAAAAATTAGGCTCTTGCCTTATTCCTCATCAGTTAAAAGGGGCATATTGGATGCCGCGATCGCTTGCTGAATCTATTTATAACTATTCAGACAAATTTGTGTGCTTTTAAAGAGAATAGTTACTATGCTTTCAGCCAATTTCTACCCAAAGCAGGGTTTATTATTAAGCTAGTAAGTGTTCGTAGATACAAAGAGCTTTAGCTGGCGCTAAAAATTGAGTTTTTTATTCAGGAAATCAATAAATTTTCATCCTATATGCGGATTCTAGGGAATCTCATCTTTAGATATGTTGCATTTATAGGCATTCACAGGATTCACATAAAGCATTATGGCTGATAAAACTAGGAAAGCAGACAAGGAAACCAAGATAAGGGATCAAGGCAATCTTTCAGATGTACCCATCGAAGATACTGACCTGGTTTCAGATATACCCGTAGAAGATACTGGCGAACCCATTATTTCAGATTTACCCCAGGCAATTACTGAATCCTTGGGAACGGGTGTTGCGGTAGAGCCGGGGCTAGAAATTGGCGGACGAACCATGCGCGATCGCATGGAGCAGTACACATCAGCTGGCCCAGAACTAACCGGCGGTGATATTGATGCTCGTTGGGATCAGGCGGAAGCGGTTGGTGACGAAGCCGTAGGGGGAACTGTTGCTACTCCAGATCAGAATGTTGTTGACGAACTCGGAGTTGCTGTTGGGCTTGATTATGACGACGGCGTATCGCTTCAGACAAACGATATTTTGGAGTCACGCGACGCTGGTCGATGGGAGTTAGACCCCATGTCTGCGGAAGATTATCCGGAGCATTGAGTATTGTGTGGAGTGCGATCGCATTTTCTGTGCGATTCAAACCGATTGCTTGGTCAAAGATTCGAGTGAACCCTTGCAATCAGGGAACTCCTAGAAAAAAATTATCAATCTAGATTAATCCTACTAAGAGCAGTTTATGGCAACCCCAGATCCCGACACCAGACCAACAGACCTAAAAATCACTGGAAACATTGATACACCAGATACACCATCGATGCCAGCTCCAGATGCCTATGTTAATCTAGGCGATTCGGCAAGCAACCCTCTAATTATTTCGCCGCTGTCGGAAGAAGCAGAAGCAACGGAATATCAGGAAGAAACTGAAGATGCCGAACGCTCAACAGCAGCTAGTGAGGGAGAGTGACATCTGTTGGCAGGGTTCGCAGGGCGATCGCTCCGAGTACGACAACACTTGCTAAGGTGCTGGAAGCAGAGGCTTAAGCACTTCCCACTCCGTATCACTCAGGCCGCTCGCATAGGGTTTCCGTTGAGGATTGGCAATCTCAGGCAGGGGACTCATCGGCACTCATAGAATTAGGTTTGATTTAGCCTAGAACCTGACGAACATTAGTCCGAAAGCTGTTTAGATTTTCTTTACGAATCAGCGTTTAAGTAGCACTGCCAACTTGGAGCGGGATGCTGTTAAATTTTCAAAGCTTTGATATCAGCTCTCTATCTCAATGGTTTTAACCATTGGCAGTAATCATCCACAAATTGCACTGTTGCCTTGGCTAGACGTGGCTTTGTCATAGACGGGTTCTAGCTTTGAGCTGTTTTAGCTCATTATCCTCCACCCAGAGTTACACAAGAGCGATAAGGGCGCACAGCCGTCCGCCCCTACAAACAATCTGTACTTTATTAATTTGAAGAACACTAAAACTCAGATCTTGCACCTGACTAGACAAAGCTCAAAGGTGAGCTTTTATACACTTTTTCCCTACCGCGTCCTGCTGAAGGGAGCGGTAGGGAGCGGTAGTGGGGATAATTAAGCGTTTGGCAGTTGCTGAGGCTGCTGAGGATCAATTTGTGCTTGCGAAGTTCTTCTTACCCAAGGGGTAAACCGATTAGGATCAACACATTCAGCACCATTTAGTTGGTCTTTAAGGTTACTGGCGAAGACCTCAAAAATCTCAACCAGAGCTTGGCGGTCGGTTAAGCAACCTTGAAGGGCAATAAGTTGTTCGAGAGTCCAATTATAAAGTTGGGTATCACCCTGTTCAATACGAAAATATAACTGACTCTCAAACTGTCCTAAACGGGCGTAGAAGTTCTCCACCTCAGCTTTAATTGACTGCATATCAATGTAGAACTGCTGTTTTTTGATATCTGATAGAATCGTTGTTTTGAGAGATTCTGTGAAGTTTTGGTTAACCTCATTCTTAACGAGCGTAGATACTTCATTGCGGAAGTTGACAATTTTATTGTCTAAGCTGACATTGATGCGATTATCAAGCTCGTTCGTAACATTATTAACAACTAACTGAACACTGTTACCTGTAGATTGGTTAACTACAGACTTAATACGTTGATCGAAATCAGCTTCAATCTGTTGGACTACCAGGCTCTTAATGTTCGGCGTGTGATTAGCAATCTTGAGGTTAACTACCGCATCAATACGCTGATCGATGTCGCTACGTATCTGCTGACTAACTTGAGTATTAATCTCTTGGGCTTGATTAGCAATTTTGAGGTTAACTACATTGTCAATACGTTGCTCAATGTAGCTTTGCATTTGCTGAATCACCAGATTTTTAACATTCTGGGTTTGATCGGAAATTTTTAGGGTTACGACATTATCAACGCGCTGATCGATGTCGTTTTGTATCTGCTGAATTACTTGATTACTGATCTGTTGAGATTGATTAGCAATTTTCACATTAACTGCATTATCAATGCGCTGGTCAATGTCATTTGATATCTGGTTAATGACTTGAGTGTTAATCTCTTGAGATTGATTAGCAATTTTGACATTGACGACGTTTTCAATGCGCTGCTCCAGTTCTGTTTGCATTTGCTGAATGACTGAAGTCTTAATTTCTTGAGCTTGATTAGTAATTTTCAGATTGACGACAGACTCAACACGCTCATTAAGTTCTGTTTGGATCTGTTGAATCACTAAATTTTTAATTTCTTGGGTTTGTTCAGTAATTGCCAGATGAACTTGGTCACTAACTATTCTGGGAATTCGGGTAATAAACAGGTCATTGAGATTTTTATTAAAGTAACTAGACCAACCTTGGAAGCTTTGGTCAAAATTTACCTCAGTTTGTTGTATGAGAGTCTTCATCATGAACTCAAGCCGTGCTACCTGCATAGCAAGTGTCTTAGCTTGGCTTTGATAGCCTTTGAGTATCGATTTTTCAAGACCTTCCCAGTAGGCTTGTTTATTTTCGTCTTTTTGCTCCGTTATGCTTACTGAGCTTTCAAACCTGGGTGCCAGCTCTTGCCACATTTGCTCCATTTGCTCTTGATCGAAACTGAAGCTGAAAGCATTCTCTCCGCTGAAGCGACCTCCTCCACTACTGATAGTAGAACCTGTTCCTCCAGTGCTAGTTCTACCACCAGTGCTTACAACAGTGACATTGCCTTCATCTACATTACCGTCTGGCACTCCTGTTACTGGCGGTTTCGGCTGCTTGTTATAGCCTTCGTCTACTACAGCCTTACTCACTGTGCTAATTTCTAGAACAACTTGTCCTTTGTTATCTTCTTTGTAGGTATCAAAGAAAAATCCTAAAATAGTGGTTTTTTCTTTGACTTCTAAAATGAATTCGTCTTGTAAACCGTTGAGCGAACACCAAGTTTCTTCAACTTCAAGACCCGTAAGATTAGAAACAAATTTTCCATCCTTAATCCATAGCAAAGCCCAAGGTTCTAATTGAAATTTTTGCGAAGAAGACCAATAAGTAGCGTTGCTCTCACGAATTTTTATCTTGTAATTGCCGGGTTTCAATTCAATAAAATTGGAATTGGCTTGTTTCAGTTCGGATAAAACTTTTTCATCAAGAGGATAACAGTTTCTCTTACTATCAACTGTTATAGTTTGAGGATTGAAGAATGCTTTATTGCCGCTAACTAAAAGCTTAACCTCTCCTTTGTTGCCCTTATTATTCACATCAAAGAACAAAGCACAGACAACAGTTCGCTCTTTGACTTCCAACTGCAACTTCTTGTTATATCCGTTTAAAGTTGTCCAAGTTGCACCTGTTTCATCGCCTGTGTTTTTATTAATAAATGTACTGCCATCAACCCCATATATCCAAAGTACAACCAAAGGTTCGCCTTCAGTTTCACTCTGAGCATAACTATAGCGACCACTGGTAATTTTTATATCAAAAGTCCCTTTTTCCAAAGTAAAAGAACTAGCAACATTTTGTTGCAGGTGGTTCATTTCGTTAGCGTCAATAACGTAACAACTGTTTTTGGTGTCAATGGTTAGAAGTGTCATGTTGTTTCCTAAATAGTTTTGCCGTTTTGAGAAGTTGTAGCTTGGACTACTATCTATTGAGCAGGACATGCTAGGGCGTGTCTGCAAACTACCCTGTCAGATTCAGATCCCCCTTGCTGTCCTGGCTTTGACTGATAACCTTAGTAAAATACACCGACTTTATCATACCCAAGCTAGATGAAATAATTCTTAAGGTTTTCTCATTTTTTAAGGTTATTGTACATTAAACATTCATTTGTCCAATTGAAACAGCTAGTGTCCTGGCTCAAGCTTGGTAATACAAGTATTTCGAGCAAGACAACAAATGTTTTTACCTGACAAATAGCTCGTTAATGTACAGTACCTTCGGCTGGCTTAATCGGTTTCGGCGATTGAGCCAGGATTATGAGTTGTACACTCACTTGCGTGAAGCGATGATTTATGGCTCACTAATCCGCCTTATGCTCAAGCGATTGACCACTTAAGCTTTTCTTTACGAATCAGCTCTAATAGCGGGGCAATCTACCCATGTATCGAGCCGCCCGTACACCTCTACAGTACGGTCTGCGATCGCTTTGGCCTGCTCGAATACCGACACATCCGCTACCACAGCCGTTGCTTCACCTCCAGAGGTACGAATCTCGTCCACCAAGGACGTTAGCTTCGACTCACTACGAGCCGAGACATACTAGCTCTGCCCCACGACGAGCAAACTGAGGGGCTGTCTCGCGCCCGATGCCGCTGCTCGCCCCAACGACGGCAACAACCAGCTAATTTATTGATTTTAGTTGCCTTAATGCAACTCCTTAAAGTTTTTATGCCAAAAACTTCACCTCTAAAGGTAAAGTTTTTCTAGAACATTTGGTCTAATTGCAATCTACAAAATCAACTTTTCAATAATTACATCATACTAAGCAATAGCGAAATAAACGTTATACTTCCCAGATCCCGACACCAGACCAATAGACCTAGAAATCACTGGAAACATTGATACACCAGATACACCATCGATGCCAGCTCCAGATGCCTATGTTAATCTAGGCGATTCGGCAAGCAACCCTCTAATTATTTCGCCGATGTCGGAAGAAGCAGAAGCAACGGACTATCAGGAAGAGACTGAAGATGCCGAACGCTCAACAGCAGCTAGTGAGGGAGAGTGACTTCTGTTGGCAGGGTTAACAGGGCCGCTCCGAGTGCAACAACACCTGCCAAGGCACCCCACTTGAAAACGGGATTTTTATCCAGCCAGTCGGTAACGCTCGGTATCGCTAAGTTGCTAAAATCTCCCTTAACCCGGTCATTGGCTGGGATAGATTCATAAAGATTGTTTGGCGCATCGTCTGACTTTGGCTCGTCGGTGCGCTGGAGTTTGAAGGCAACCCGCTGCAATATGGAATCTACCAGTCCAGGCGAAAGCCGTTGAAGCAAATCTAGGGTTCTAGCTGCATCCCCAACCAGGAAGTCACGAGTTGGATGTTCAGCAACATAGAGAACCGCGTCAGCGACCAAACCCGGTTCGTAAAAAGGCGGTAGGCTGGCTGGCTTCACACCTAGCCTGGTGAGGGCATTGTTGTACAGAGGTGTGTTGACGGCGGCGGGTTTGACACTCGTGACGCTAATGGGTATTTTCTCATGTTGCAGTTCGACGCGCAGGGCTTCGATGAATCCCTCCATACCGTGCTTTGCAGTGCAGTAGGAACTTTGAAGCGGGAGACTTCGCCTGCCCAAGACTGAAGAGAGATGGATCAGCGCCCCTCTCCCCTCACGCTTGAGATGGGGGAGTGCTGCCATTGCACCGTGTGCCTGCCCGATCAGTCCGACATCAATGACGCGCTTGAACTCTTCTGGCGTTGTGTTATCGAAAGTGGCATAGACGGCAATAGCAGGGCAATGCACCCAGGTATCGAGTCGCCCGTACACCTCTACAGTACGGTCTGCGATCGCTTTGACTTGCTCGAATACCGTCACATCAGCGACGATAGCAGTTGCCTCACCGCCAAAGCCCCGAATCTCTTCTACCAAGGACGCTAGCTTCGACTCACTGCGAGCTGAAACGACCACCTTTGCCCCTTTCTTGGCAAACTGGAGTGCTGTCTCCCGCCCGATGCCGCTGCTTGCTCCCACGACTGCAACGACCTGCTGATTGATTGGCTTCAGTTGCATCAATGCTACTCCTTAAAGTCCTCATTAAAAATTCTTCACCTCTGGAGGTGAAGTCAATCTACAAACGTTTGATTTAATTGAAATCTACGAGTTCAACTTCTACCCAATAAATACGCCAGAGCAAGCGTGCCTACATCAGCCGCAGGGTTGACAGTTTTCTAAGCACCAACTCCAGCGAGAAACTGGCTCAACTCAGCACTAAAAATTTCCGGGCGTTCGACATGAGGTAAGTGACCGCAATCGGGGATTAAGGCGAGGTGTCCTTGCTTTAGGCGGCTAACCGCGTCGTGAGCTTGCTCTTTCGGGAGAACCACATCCTCCGTCCCCCACACGACAAGAGTCGGCATCGGTAACTCTCCTAGAGAGTCGAGAAACACTTGATGCTGTCCAAATACATTCAGCTGGGCGCGCAGCGAGGTCAGAGTAGCTTGAAGAAAACCGGGCATCTGAGACATTCGCTCTTGCTCTGCTATCCACACACTGGGAGCCTGCGCGGGGTGAGCGAAAAACAGCGTCGCCCGTAACCAAGACCGCATCTTAGCACCAGGAGGCGTTTGGCACCCAATGATCGCTACATCCCCATACCCAGGTAAAGTTAGTTGGGACAGCAACGGGGTAACTGCGTAACCAAGCCCGGAACTATCTACCAGCACCAAAGCTGCGACTTGTTCGGGACGGGATAGGGCAAAGCGTAACGCAACTTGACCGCCTAGGGAGTTGCCAACCAGCACCGCCCGCTCAATTCCAAGCGCGTCAAGAAAATCGACCAAGAACTGCTTAAGAAACTCTGGCGTATACTCCAGGGATGGTTTGGCACTATCACCAAAACCGGGAAAGTCCGGCGCATAGACGCGATAGGTAGCTCCCAGGTTGGGAAGCACCCAAGACCAATCAAGAGCGCTGGCACTATCTCCATGTAGCAGCACTAACGGTAGACCATCATCGCCTGCTTTAAAGTAGCGGATACTTAAACCGCTTACATTGATTCGCCGCTCTTCAACCTCTGTTTTCACGCTTAGCTCCAATCCTATCTAAATAATGAAGTTTAATTATTAGTATTGAATGGGCATTCAACCCAATGCGATCGCTATTGCCCTCAAGTGTGATAAGCGCCGTTGACTCTCACCACTTCGCCAGTGACGTAGCTGCTAGCACTCGGCGAAAGCAGGAATGCAACTGCCCAAGCAACCTCCTCTGGCTTGCCGAAGCGACGAAGCGGAATCTCGGACACGATGCGCTCTTTCACCTTATCTGGCACCGATTTAACCATATCAGTCTCAATAAATCCCGGTGATACAGCGTTGACTCGTACCCCATAACGAGCCGCCTCTAAAGCGAGGGACTTGGTTAAACCAATCACAGCCGCCTTGGTTGCGGCGTAGTTAGTTTGACCGATGTTTCCTCGCTCACCGGAAATTGAGCTAACGCAAACCACAGAGCCTTCTTTCCGCTCGTACATCTTGGGGATAACGGGCATCAAGGTGTTGTAAACTCCTTTCAAGTTAGTGTCAATTACGGCATCCCAGTCTTGGGTCGTCAGTTTGGGAAAAAAGTTATCTTGGGTAATCCCAGCATTCGCCACAATCCCATAAATTGACCCTAGTTTCTGTTCAACCTGTTCTGCTACGGCTTCCATCGCTGCCTTGTCGGTTACATCAGCTTGGATTGCGATCGCTCCATGCTGACCATTAATAGAGCTAATACTGCGGTGGGTGTAAGCTACCTTAGCTCCCAGCTCCTCCAGCAGACTGACGATAGCGGCTCCTATCCCTCGATTACCACCCGTTACCAAGACGACTTTATCTTCCAGTCCCAAAGAAACCATGAGCCACTTTCACCCCTATTTCTATTACTGATTTCAGTGTCTTCGCCGCTTAGCGCCAATATTTGCAGTTGTAGTTGAGCGACAGTGAAACCCAACAAATGTTTATCAATGTTATGAATCAGCGGTTCAGATACCCGACTTCTCCAAGAAGTCGGGTATCTCGGCTTCACGAATCATTTAGGACTGCTATAGGAGTCGCGAATTATTGCAATTAGGCTGACATTTCTTGCTGAATCTTGCTCTTGGCAGCTTTGAATTCAGTAGCCATTTGCTCTTTCTGCTCATCGGTGCAATTGTTGTCAATTGCCGTGAACATCGTAAATTCTTCTTGGCGAATGTGGTCGCCAACCACATCCATCAAGTCTTTAATTTTTGATCTGAACCCGTCGGCATTAGCAGGGTCAATCGCCTTAATTTCATCGAGCATCTGCTTCATTTGCGCTTGCTCATTGTAAAGCTCTTGAGTGTTGTCATCGCCGTAGAACGAGCGTACTTTCGGGTACACTACTTCTTCTTCTGCTTGAGCGTGTGCTAATAAATCTTTGTAGATTTGCCCGAAATACTCTTGAAGTTTTTGAGGATCTTTCGTCGCTCCAACTTCAGTGAAAAGTGTATTCACTTTCTCGTGATCCAGCCGGATAAGGGTCTGGATATTCATATCTTGCTTGTCAGTGTTTTGGGTGGTTATGCTACCAGCTACACCCGATAGGGCAGCAACTGCATCTTGCACCCTTGCCCAGAGTCCCTGATGCGCGTCTTGACCCGTCATTTCGCGGACTCCCACCTGTTCGAGCATCCCCTTGAGCTGTTCTTGGTGAGCGCGACCCTCGAAGTTGACAGTATTCAGAGGCCCAATTGCCACTTCAATATCAGCCCCTACAACCTGAGCGGCTTTGTGGATCATGATTCCACTCATGGCTTGACCATGCTTCATCAGTTCGTGGTGAATGAGTTTCTGATAATAGGTAAACTCATCGCCGGACATCATCTTTTCAAACTGCGGAATAAATATCTTGGTTGCAGCACTCGGTTCAGATTGAATGCCGTATTGAACAATTACAGTGTCTATAATGCCCAGGTTTTTCTGGTCATCAGAAAGCATATTTTGGAGACGTTCGCGAACATCTTCATAAGGGCAGGCATCTATGAGTTTTTGATCGTTAGAAATGATTAAACTTTGAAAGGCTCTCAGGTCTGCCAATCTTTCGCCAATCGCCATCCGCTTTGTATCGTCTATCGTTGTAACCATGCTTTGTTATCCTGTAGGAAAATAATTTGATTGATACCCGCTTCCCGGCAGAGGTAATGTAGCTCAATAGGAGTTTCCCAAATATTACTCACAGAGCTTTTAGAGGCGTTGTTCACCCCTTGCTTTGAGAACCCGAATGAACACCATTACCTTAGTTCTGGAAATGGGTTATTTCAAGCGACAAAAACATTGAATATCTTGATTTTGTCGTTAATTCAGTTCTCTTCCACCTAGCCCAGGTTAGATGTTTTGGATTAGCTCACGAAAAGCTGAGTTAGATTACGGAACCAAGAATTTTACGGCTTTACGTTGTAAGAGGATGTTTGAAAAGTGCTTTTTCAAACGCTATGGGTTAGAGATCCTCCTAAATCCTCCTTAAAAAGGAGGACTTTGAAGATTTCCCTCCCTTAAAAAGGGGGCTGGGGGGATCTCCAAGATTTCAGCGGCACATAGATAATTCAAACATCCTCTAAATGTCTTGGAAGTGTCAATTATCAAAGCCGCTCAATTGCGATCGCAGTCCCTCCACCAGTACCATGACACACCGATGCCAGCCCGAACTGTCCATTTCGCTCCTGCAAGGCGTTGAGCAGCGTGACGATGATTCGCGCCCCGGAAGCGCCGATGGGATGCCCCAGCGCGATCGCTCCTCCATAGACATTCAGCTTCTCGTAAGGAATGCCCAGCTTTCGGTTGAACAGCACACTGCTTAAAGCAAAAGCCTCGTTGTTCTCGAACAAGTCAAAGTCGTAGATTCTCATCTTGAGCTTGTCTAAAAGCTTATTGACTGCCAGAATCGGAACTTCCGGGAAGCGCCAAGTTTCTCCACCTATCGACGCTCCCCCAAGGATGCGAGCTAAAGGTTTGAGTTTATAGCGTTCCACCGCCGTTTTGCTTGCTAAAACTAAACCTGCGGCTCCATCGGATATCTGACTGCTGTTTCCAGCCGTGAACACCCCATCTTCCCTAAAAGCAGGCTTTAGCTTGGCAAGGCTCTGCAAGGTGGTTTCGGGGCGAATTCCCTCATCTTTGTCCACGAGTTGCAAACCTTTTTTGCCCTCTATTTCTATTGGTGCGATCTCGTTTTTGAACCAGCCGTTCTCGGTTGCGATCGCTGCCCTAGCTTGTGAATATAGCGCTACTTCGTCCAAGTCATCCCGCGTTACTTGGTAAGCTTCTGCCAGCCGCTCAGCTTGCTCTCCCATCGTTTCGGCAGTCGTGGAATCGGTAAGACCGTCCTCAAGTAAAATATCCCTGAGTTGCTCTGGCGCACCCAGTAGCATTTTATACCCCCATCTAGCTCGATGCGATAGGAAAAACCCTGCCTGGGACATGGATTCCATGCCGCCAGCAAGTACGATTTCCGCTTCGCCAGAGCGAATAGCCGTGGCGGCGTTCATTACGCTCATCATTCCCGACGAACACACCATATCCACTGCATACCCGTTCACCGTCTGGGGAATCCCGGTTTTGAAAGCTGCCTGACGGGGCAAAGACTGCCCGTGTCCCGCCCTGAGTACGTTACCAAAGATATACAGGTCTAAAGCTTCCCCCGAAACTTCCGCCCGATCCAACGCTGCTTGCATGACGTGGGCGCCTAATTCTACTGGGGATAAACCCGCTAAGGCACCTCCAAACCGACCAAGCGGCGTGCGTACTGCCGAGACAATATAAACTTCTTGCATACATCCTCATTATTTTTTACAATGTCACGTCGTCCAGATATACCAACTTAAAGCGGGATGTTTATTGAGGCTAATTTCCTTAGTTTTAGGAAGGTTTCATTATTTATACAAAGTCGAGCTAAAGCTATCAGTTGGTATGGCTTCATGGAACTGACTCTACCCATATTTCTCCGCTTATCTGACTGTCATAGAGGGATTTCTTAGCAAAGTTTCCATGCTAAAAATCAAAAGACAGTCTTCTTAATTTCTATTTACAATAAACTTAAAAAAAATACTTTATTTATAAATCATCCATTAGAGCTAATTACCAATTATTATTTGATTAAGATGGTGGACAAGACAATCAGCATCCAATAAAAAAGTAAAAGGAGTAACAGTAATGGATTGGGCAAATAATTTTGAGCAATTTACCAGGCAGTTAAGCGAATTACAGAGCGGTATTTTCAAGAGCTGGACTTCTACCATGCCGACCATGCAAGGTTTCAACACGCCAAACTATCGCGAGACCTTCGAGAAAACTCTGAAGTTTCAGGAAGAAGTGCTGACAAGTTCTTTGCAATTCCAGGCTTTAGTGGCTCGTCTCTCCATCGAAACTCAGAAGCAATTGTGGGACGCATATTTCAATACGATGCGGAATACGCAGCTCAAAAAGTCTGAGTAACTCTTAGAGTTGTGTTTGAGTCACATAGATAGTGGCTCTAAATTTTTTAGAGGATGTTTGGAAAATTATCTACTTTCCAAACATCCTCAAAAGATTAATAAAGCTTCCCAAGGCATTTCTTAGGAGCTTTTTTAGTATAAAACAGTTTTCTGAAAAAAGTTTTATATTCATTCATACATCAAAATGTTCAATTTACTAAACAAGCCATAGACTAAACTAAACTTAGTAATTTCTTTAATCCTCTACCTATAGAAAGGACATAATGTTAAGCAGCTTTGTACTTTTGCATACAAAAGTCAGAAAGCGGTGCTGAACTTTGGAAAAAATATTTTAAAGTGTACTCGACCGACTAAACTGCGCGATCGCTCAATGTAGAATGATGGCAAGAAGGTTTTTGACCTGCTCTTCCCCACGTCTCTTGCCACAATGGATTTTAGTCAATTGCTTGTTGAAAAAATAGACGCGATCGCCAAAAACTGGGTTGAAGCAGTCCGCTCGGATAGGCAGATTTCCAGCACTGACGATTTACCAGGCTCAGCGATACAGAATCATATTCCCGATGTGCTAAAGGCGATGGCAACTGTGCTTTCCCAGTCGCAGGAAAACGATATTCAGTGCATCGTCCAGAACAGTTTGCATCATGGCGTTCTGCGGGCTGAACAAGGCTTCGCTCCCACAGAAATTGCGCGAGAGTATCGTCTACTGCGCCAGACAATTTTTTCCACTTTAGAGGCAGATTTACTAGAGGGTACGGTTCCCGAAGTAATGCGAGCTTACAATGTGATTGACGCGACCATCGACGAAGCCATTGCCCAATGCTTCAAAAGTTATGTAGAGGAGCGATTGCAAGAACTACAGCAGGTGCAAAGTCAAGTAGAGTTAACTAATCAAGAACTAACTCGCTTGGTAAAAGCGAATCAGAATAATCTCTCTCAACTAGCCCACGAACTCAAAAATCCTCTAAATTCGATTATTGGCTACTCGGAGCTGATTTTACGCTCTTCACGAAAGAATGTTGAAGTTCAAGACAATTTTCCCAATCTGGAACATATTGAGCGAGTGCTACGCAATGGCAGACACTTACTTCGCCTGATCAACGATACCCTGGAAATCGCCCGGTATTCGGCAGGGAAGATAGAACTGCACCCAGAACTAATAGATGTACGCTCTTTAATCAACAATGTAGTTGAAATGTTGGAGCCTTTGGCTGCTGCCAAAGAGCTACAAATGGTGGTTAATTGCGATTCGGCTAGCGCCGATAGTTCCGCTGCACGCGCTCCTGAAAAAGTGCTGACAGACTCGTTGCGATTACAGCAAATTGTCACGAATCTTCTAAGCAACGCAATTCGCTACACGGAGGCAGGAAGTGTCCAATTAACGTGTCAGATGTTATCAGATAACCACTGGTCTATTGCGGTGACTGACACTGGAGTTGGGATTTCTCCAGAAGACCAGGCGCGGGTTTTTGACCCCTTCTTTCAAGCTGGAACTAGCGATCGCATACCCGATAGCACTGGCTTAGGTTTGGCAATTGTCGCCCAACTGGTAAACCTAATGCAAGGCAAAATTGAGCTAGTATCCCAGGTTGGAGTTGGCTCCACCTTCACCGTCATCTTGCCGCTAGAAGTGAAAACCCTGGAATCAATTTCTTGAGTTTTGGTATTATCTGTTTTTTCTCTAACTTGTATAATTTTTGGAATTATTGAGCAGGATTAACGATACTTTTCAATCGCAAAGATGCTTTAATCCTTGCCATTAACTCCTCAAAATCAATTGGCTTCCGAATGAAGTCATTTGCTCCTAGCTCTAATCCTTGAGGGATATTAGCGCTCTCACTTGCTGTAATCATAAGAATCGGAATAAAAGGGAGTTTTGGATTTTCCCGAATCCGCCGAGTTACTTCATAGCCATCCATTCCTGGCATCATGGCATCCATTAACACTAAATCCGGTGGCGATGCTTCTATCTTGGCTAACGCTGACTTACCATTTCTAGCGCTATCAATCTCATACCCTTCTTCCGCCAAAATCGCCTCTAGGAGGGATACATTATCCTCTAGATCATCTACCAATAAAATGCGTTGAGCTTGAGCTGGAGACGGCACCATAAAATCAACCCTCCCTGTGGGTAAAGACTCTTATAAAAGGTTTTAAATCTTGTAATCTTCCAAATAGTAGTTGTTTGCTTTTTAGATAACCTCCTACCTTAGGGGAGTTTCTGCTTAAACCAACGGACAAGAGTGGGAGGAAAAAAGAATCTGATATTAAGCCAGTTTGTACTTTTGAATACCACAACCTATCAAACGCAGCGTTTAAGAAGTACCTCCAGCGTAAGAGGTACGCATCAAACTGATTCGTAAAAATGGTAAGGAATTTATTCGACTATCAGCACCGGGCGCGATCGCTGATGAATAGAATACATACTGCGTATTCGATTCGTCGTTGTAAAGCTCCGTGCAAGCTGATGTAACCGTCAACGCATACGTTATCAAGGATTGCGCTTCATGGAGCCACAACAACTAAGTCAGGAATTGCGGAAAGGACAAAACCCTCACATGAGCCGACGGCGAGCGATTATCGGCTTGTCTATGCTGGGAGGTTCGATGGGGCAGCTGGTGACGCTATATCAAACCGGGATCGTTAGTCACCTACCCGATCCTCCCGGACAAAAGCTTTTTGATGCAGACCGCGTTGACGCATCTAACTATGCTTACAACAAATTTAATTCACCCGATGGCCCGATAATGGTGTTTACTTACGCCATCACCGCTTGGCTGGCTTCCGCTGGTGGTCTGGATCGCGCTAGGCGCAACCCGATCTTACCCATTGCAATGGGTATCAAGATCCTGATTGACGTGGTGACTAATCTTGAGCTAGCTCGTGAAGAGTGGAGCGAGAACAAAGCCTTTTGCGAGTACTGCCAGGTGGCGACGGTTTGCTCGTTAACGTCTCTAGTGCTGGCAGCGCCTGAAGTAATTGCCGCTACTCGTACCTTGCTCGGACAGGGCGACGAGAACACCGCAGACGACGCACAGTAAAAGCACAGTAATCGATACCAGGAAAGCACCAAGCACCGAAGTGCAGTTAGTCTTCTTGAGAGCCTTTTTACCAGCGCTTAGACTCCTGGTCTGTCTCCTGGTTAGCTTAATATATCGGCTTCAATATATCTGGGCTTTTGGCTGGTTTAACCCACCCAAAAGCTCAACACTTGTATTCACAAGTACATTTCAACTTAAGACTAACTTCTCCCATTAGACTCAGCAGTCGCTTCAGTATCACAACCCATTAGTCAGAGGAGAGGAGAAGTCTAGCCTTCTAGGATTGAGGATGTTAACGGCTGAAACGCTACATCCCCTGTCTGGTTCCTATCTACCGTGGAGATGCACAAATTCAGCCTCTAGTCTCTTGGGGTCAAGGTGAACGCAGCGGTTTAGTATACCGACACGGCACATCTGAGGTATTTAATCCCAACGAGATGCAAATAGTTCAGTAGTGCAGGAATCCGCGTAAATCTCCTATGGATAGTCAGAATTCTCTTATTCTTATTGCAATGAGCGTCGGCGCTTTGCTGGTTGTACTTTGGGCAGTGAGAAGATGGTGGCGCGAACACCATCAATACGATCTCACAGGTAAGACGGTGCTGCTGACGGGTGGTTCTCGCGGACTGGGTTTGGTGATGGCACGCCAGTTGGTGCAGCAAGGAGCGCGTTTGGCAATTTGTGCGCGCGATCGCGCAGAGCTAGAAAGGGCGCGTAATGAATTAGAGCAGCAAGGTGGACAGGTATTGGCTTTGCCTTGCGATGTCACCGATAAATCCCAAGTTGAGCAGATGGTGCAGCAGATGCGCGATCGCTTCGGTCAGATCGACATCCTCATTAACAACGCAGGCACCGACCTTGTGGGGCCAATGGACGTATTGACGATGGAGGACTACGACGACTTGATGAAGCTGCATTTCTGGGCACCGCTATACACTACGTATGCAGTTCTTCCAGAGATGCGTCAACGAAAGGCTGGACGCATCGTTAATATCTCTTCCATCGGTGGCAAGGTAGTTTCTCCGCATATGTTGGCGTATTGTGCCAGCAAATTTGCCTTAACGGGTCTGTCTGAAGGGATGCGGGCAGAACTGGCAAAAGACGGGATTCCTGTTACAACAGTATGTCCCGGTTTCATCCGCACAGGCGTGATAGACCACGCTATGTTTAAAGGTCAGCACCGCAAGGAGTATACCTGGTTCAGCATTGCTGATTCCTTGCCTTTGATCTCGACCAGTGCTGAAAATGTTGCTCGTCACACGATTGCTGCATTTCGACATGGTGATGCAGAGGTAATTGTGCCATTTCCAGCTTGGTTAAGTGCCAAACTCTTTGCACTCTTTCCAGGGCTTAATTCTACGCTGCTGGGTTGGGCGAATCGGTTGTTACCTGGAACAGGTGGCATTGGTACCGAACGCGCTTTGGGAAAAGACAGTCACTCATTTCTGTCGCCTTCCGTGTTAACCACCTTGAGCGAACGAGCAGCACGTCGAAACAACGAGATTGCAGCCGAGAAGGCACATGGTGCGGGAGCAAATGGGCAGGTTGAAACTGGATCGCATGAACAGGTAGAAGCACAACAAGTCTCCGCAACAGAGGCTAAATCCTCTGGAATCACTGCGCGATCGCCATCGCCGGAACCAGCGATCGCAGAAGACTAGCAATCGGCATTCCCGTTGATCGAACCGTCCCAAGCACCCGCTGAAATTCAAGCTGGTTTAAGCGACATTCAATCCACGTTAGGAATTCCCTGGACACCTGCTTCCTGGCGTACTTATGCCATGTATCCATCAGTGATGCAGTTGTTTTGGGAGTGTCTCAAACCGCGACGCAAACCGGACTTTTTTGGAAAGCGCGATCGCGATTACCGAGCGGATTTACCGCGATACCAGCGATTGGTATCAACCAGGCTATCAAATTGATATGGACGAAGCACAACGGCATCAGATCCAGAGAGTCCTGAATGCGTTCACCTTTGGTAATCCCCAATTGCTGATTCAGCAAATTGCCTTGAGCCGAACTTTGGCAGGCGAAGTGGTTGGTCAGCAAGGTAATGGCAATGCTCGTCGCGGAGCCAATTCATATCAGCACACAGAAATCCAACTGATAGGCGAACAGTCTGTTCGGGAGATGTCGGCCCAAATGCAACAAGTATATCGAGACATCAAACAAACAATGGGTGTACCGATTGTCAACTCCGACTACCAGGCATTAGCCCGATGGTCTCCATTTTTCCTGGCAGCATGGGAAGACATCAAGCGTTGGCGGGAGCGACCAGAATATCAGCTGCTCAAGGAGGATATTGTCCGCCGAGCAGAGCAAGCTGCCAGTCGTCTCCGTCCTGCTGTGGCGATTGGTGAGCGGGAAGTGCGCGATCTATTGGACAATCCCGAAGATTTTGAGCAGATTCAGCAGACGGTTGAAATGTTCAAGGATATCTTGCCGGAATTGATTGTACAAGATGCCCTATTTCACATGGGTCTGGCAAATCTTAAACCCGTCAGTAAACTTTGATTTAATAGAACAGCGCCAGAGGAAAACAACATAGTTGCTACACAGTCTCGTACAGCTTTAACTCTTGATGACTGGCGTCACCTAGTCTGAGCCAAGAGCCAAACTTGTCATGCAACCTGGAGTTAGTCGAGTTACTGCGCTAAATTGGAGCGCGTCAGAGCGATCGCAACTTCTCTGCTGCGATCGCTTGGACTCTGCGACATTATGCGATCGCGGGTGCCATTGTCGGCAGACGCAGCGCTAAACAAGTTGAAGGAATCATCGGTGCAGCCGAATTCCGCTTAAGTGAAGATGAAATCAACGAAATTAAAACCTTCCTCAGCAAAATATTTCAGCAGCAAAATATTTCAGCCGGTAGGCGTGTAAGCAATAGTTCTCGGACAAGCCATACCTACCCCCCTATCCCCCTTGGCTCAGCTATTTGGATAAGTTGGGGATTGCGATTCTCCTGTTGACTTCTGCCAAAATCAGCCAGATGCACTCGCCCGATCAATCATCGATAACTGATTGCTTGGCTGGAGAGGGCAGACAAGGGAGTAAAGATCCGGAGGGGAAATCAAATATAAGTGTTATACTTGCCGCTGAAAACTAGAGAACATCAAATTATGGAATACCAACCATATTCTATTCGGCAATTGCTGGATTCGGTAAATAGTGGCAGCATCCGAATTCCTGCTTTTCAGCGTGGTTTTGTCTGGAAAATGGATAACGTTGCGTACTTAATGGACAGTATTTATAAGAGATATCCCTTTGGTTCGTTACTATTCTGGAGAACTAAGTCTAAGCTTGCCATAGAAAAGAAACTTGGTCACTTTGAACTCCCAGATCCTAGAGAAGATTACCCGATAGACTATGTACTAGATGGTCAACAAAGGCTCACATCAATATTTTCTGTGTTTCAGACTGAACTAGAACCAACTCTAGATAATGGATGGCTTGATATATATTTCGACCTTGAAGCAGATGAAAATGTACAAGAAAGCCAATTCCTTGCTCTACAGGACAACCAGGTAATTCCAGAAAAGCACTTTCCATTAAACGTTTTATTTGACTCTGTTAAATACAGAGAAGCGACAGCTCAATTTAATAATGAACAAATCAGACGATTAGATAAATTACAAGAGAAGTTTAAGGAAGTGTCTGTTCCTATCCAAGTTCTCAAGACAGACAATAGAGCCACTGTTGCAATTGTATTTGAACGAATAAATAGGTTGGGCGTAGCACTAGATACTCTCCAGTTACTCTCTGCATGGACGTGGAATGAAAATTTTGACTTGTTAGAGAGCTTCAGAGAGCTAAAGGAAGACCTCGAAGAATTCGGATTTTCTGAAGTTGGTGAAGATTCCGATCTTATTTTGAGGTGTGCCGCAGCTATCTTGAAAGAGGAACCTACTCCGGATAAATTACTGGAATTGAATGGTCAGCAGGTTCGAGCAGCATTTCCAAAAGTAAGAAATGGAATTTTGGGTGCTATTGATTTTATGAGAAAGCAACTAAAGATTGCAGCGCTCAAGAATCTACCATACTCAGCGCTGATAATTCCTCTGGCTGTTTTCTTTGCAGAGCCTGATGGCAAAGAAGTATCTTATGACTCAAAAGTTTATGATAGATTGACAAAATGGTTCTGGAGATCGTGCTTCACGGGTAGATATAGCAGTCAAACCAGAAAGACTACTATAGGCGATATTAAAGAAGTATTCAAACTAAAAAATGGTGAAATAAGTGAGCTGGGCGAATTTTCATGTAATGTTAATGAAAAATTTTTCAAGATCAATCAGTTTAGCTTCAAGAATGCCAATACTAAAACTTTTATTTTGCTTCTTGCTAACAACAATCCAAAATCTTTATTGTCTGGTTCTTCAGTTGATTTAGATAGAGTTCTGCAAAAGTACAATAAAACAGAGTTTCATCACGTTTATCCCAGAGCGTATCTGAAGGATAACGGGTTCTCAGAAAGTAGTATTAATTGTCTAGCTAATCTCTGTTTTTTGAGTACGTCAGAAAATAAAAAAATTGGTCGTAAAAAGCCTTCAGAGTATCTTAAACTAATGCCTGACGGAGATTCCTTAAATGAGATTTTAAGCCATTCCTTCTGTCCATCAAATACATTTAATGATGACTTCCAAGATTTTTTAAATCAACGTTCAAAATTACTGGCAATTTTTGCTAAGAAATTGATTCAGGATTCCCTGAGTTAACCATAGTACATTCATTAAAATTATCACTCAGATCAGTAATTTTGAAGTGCGGATATCAGGTAGTAATAATGGCGATCGCGATAGAAACCATTAAAACGGTGGTAAATTAGCGATCGCTCATACGCTGCAACATCCTGCGATCGCAGGTGCCATTGTCGGCGGACGCAGAACTTTGCCTAGATTGACCAATCATAAGACAGTTGCTTTTAGCGACCATTTTTTCCTCTGCTATACAAAGGCGAGTTTCGTTAAGCTGGAAGAAAAGAACAAGAGCAAGCAGCCTATAAGTTTTTGCTGTTAGCTTACAAGATGATACGACCTACTATTTTTACCATTGACAAAGGACTGGACTTGAGTGTGTAGATACGTTCTACTCTCGCTAAAAACCAGTAATTGTGCAAAGTAATCGCGTTTAGTAAAGAAAGATAAGTGATAAAGCCTGATATCGTCGTCGTTGGAGCATCGGCGGGAGGGATGGAAGCGCTCAAAAAGCTCGTTGCTCAACTCCCCTCCAATTTTCCGGCTGCTATTTTCATTGTTTGGCATATTGCCCCAGCGTATCCAAGTGTGTTGCCCCAAATCCTGGATCGGGTTTGCCCCTTGCCAGTCGCCCATGCAATTGACAAGGAGGAAATCCAACCGGGACGGATTTATGTTGCTCCCCCAGATCACCACCTGCTTGTCGAATCGGGGCATATCCGAGTAACGAAGGGACCTAAGGAAAATCGCTTTCGTCCCTCGATTGACGTATTGTTCCGCTCCGCCGCCCGGTGCTATGGAAATCAAGTGATCGGGGTGGTTCTAACTGGAATGCTGGATGATGGGGCATCTGGGCTGTACGCGGTGAAAGAGCAAGGCGGGAAAGCGATTGTCCAAGACCCTTTTGATGCACTTCACTCTTCCATGCCTATACAAGCGATGAAAACGGTAGAGGTCGATCACTGCGTCCCCGTCGCCGAAATGGGCGCTTTATTGGTTCATATGACAAACGAAGCCGTCAAGAAGGAAGGAGAACATCTGGTGTCTGAGCAGATGGACATAGAAGTCAAAGTGGCGCGGGAAGACAATGCTTTTGAGAGCGGCATCATGAAGCTTGGGAAGCTCTCTCCCTATACCTGTCCAGAGTGCCACGGGATGCTTCTGCAAATGAAAGAAGGCAACCATATCCGTTTTCGTTGCCATACAGGGCACGCCTATTCCCTGAATTCTCTGCTTGTAGAAGTAACAGAGTCTATTGAAGCCTCACTTTGGAAGACACTTCGCGGGATCGAGGAGAGCCAAATGTTAATGAGCCACATGGCTAAACATCTGTGCGAAACGAACGATAGTGAGATGGCGGAACGCTTTTTACAGAAATCCGAAGAAGCAAATAGGCGAGCTAGCCTAGTTAGGCAGGCGCTGATGAGCCACGAAACGCTAAGTCACGAAAAGGTAACTAACCCGGAGGCGTATGAGTAGCAATCGACCAAAAACTTACCGAAATCAATGGATCTAAAGCCTCCCCTGGTTCTAATTTAATGCCTTGGAAATGAGTTACAAGCAATTCTATTTGAGTTGTGAGATGTTAGGGGTTCAGATACCCGACTTTTTAAAAAAGTCGGGTATCTCCTCTTCACGAGCGATCGCATAACGCATCAACTCAACCAACTACTTCACACCTCCTAAATTGCCAATACTCTGTTCTAGTGTGTCTCAAGCAAGATGTTGTAAACGTTTCCTTGCGTTTGAATTTGATCATAGCTATATGCAGTTAAGCAATAGCTGCCAAACAAGGAGAACAGATGTCACAAAGTACGTCAAACTCAGAAATGGTATACCGAACTCTTGGCAGCACAGGAGAGAGGGTTTCTGCGATCGGATTGGGTGGTTGGCACATCGGATTGAAGTATGTTGATGAGCAACTGGGTATCCGGATTGTTCGCACTGCGATCGACCGCGGCATCACCTTCATGGATAACAGTTGGGATTACAACGGTGGAGTCAGCGAGATTCGCATGGGAAAAGCTCTCCGCGATGGCTACCGAGACAAAGTATTCCTGATGACGAAAATTGACGGTCGCTCCAAGAAAGATGCCGCAAGACAGCTAGACGAATCACTGCAACGCCTGCAGGTTGATTGCATCGATCTCGTCCAGCACCATGAAATTCTTCGGTTCGAGGACCCGCATTGAGTTTTCGATCCAGAAGGGGCAAATGCCGCCTTAATTGAGGCGCGGGAAGCTGGCAAACTCCGATATATTGGCTTCACCGGACACAAAGACCCCCAGATTCATTTGCATATGCTGGAAGTTGCAGCCAGTTATGGGTTTAAATTTGATGCAGCTCAGTTGCCCCTCAATGTGATGGATGCACACTACCGAAGCTTTGCGAAGCTGGTTGTGCCAGAACTGGTTAAACAGGACATCGGCATTCTTGGCATGAAAAGCATGGCAAACGGGATTTTGTTGCGGTCAAATACGGTAACGCCAATTGAGTGTCTGCACTATGCGCTGAATCTACCTACATCGGTTGTGGTTATGGGAATTGACAGCATGGAGATTCTAGATCAAGCGTTTGAGACGGTGCGGACGTTCCAGCCAATGAATGACCAGCAGGTGCGATCGCTGTTAGCAAAAACGGCAGAAGCCGCATCACGCGGCGAGTTTGAGCCATTCAAAACTTCATCAATTTTCGACAGCACCGCCCAGAATCTAGATTGGCTGGGAGAGGAGCCACAGCGCGTCCAGCAACTGATGCCAACGTAATCGCAGAACACTCTACGGTGAACCAGTCTAGTGCGGAGTCCGCGATCGCTAATCGACATCAACACCATCGAAGAATTTGGGGAATGGGATGAAGTCTATGCGATCGCACAGGAAACGATGCAGCAAGCGAACGGTGCTGCACGGCAACGTGACCTGTACAAGCGCACTGGTTCGTTGGAGGATGTGGTTGATTTTTTTGTTCAAGAGACTGCTAAATGAACGACGGTGTTTAGAAGTTAGACAGGCTTTCGGGCCGAGATTAAAGCGGTGCATCAGCCTAGACTTTCTAATCGCTATGGCACAGGATTTCCTGGGATACAAATGTTTTAGTCTATTCACCTTGAAATGAGTGGGGCGATCGCTCATTGCTTTATCTTCAAATCGGTCTGATGTGTTACATTCCACTGATATACACTGCAAGCTTAGCGATCGCACCACTCCGGTAAAGTTTTCGTAAAGATTCCAGAGTTGCTCCCAAAAATCCAGAGGCAAGCCCGAGAAAAGTCTATATTGGTATTAATCTAATACCAATTTATAGTTGTAACCGGGTGTTGTTGTAATGCTTAATTGTAAAAAAAATTCAATTATATTTATAGTTTCGCTAGTTGCGATCGCTGCTACGATTTACTTTAAAACTCGTGAAACTTGGAAAGTTATTGAGCTTGGGCGAATACATCAGTCTGTGATTAACGGCTTCCTATTTAGCCCAGATGGAAAAATAATTGCTACTTATAATGACCGCAAAGTGACTCTATGGAATCTTGAAGCGGAACAAATTCGGACATTATCATCTGATACAACAAAAGCTAAAATCAAGAGTTTCGTATTTAGTCCAGATGGGCAACTGATGGTAACTGCTAGTAATACTGGGGTGACTTTGTGGAACACTCAAGGAAAGCAATTGTGGACATCACCCTTCATAACTCAGGATTATTATCATATTCCTGTTGTAGATTTTCATCCTGATGGGAAGATGATTGTTGCTCGTGGCAACAAGGAAGTGAAACTCTGGAATCTTAACGGTGAGGAAATTCAGACTCTTCACCACAAAGAAACAATTGAGGCTTTCAGATTTAGCTTAGACAGACAAACTATTGCTACGCTTAGTCCTCAAGAGGTGAAGCTTTGGAGTCGCTCTGGGGAGGAGCTTCAGATTCTTAAGAGAAGCGGTCTGACTACTCCTTTGAGAGTTTCTACTAAAGGTTATGGCTGGTTTGAATACGTTAATTTTAGCCCAGATGGAAGAACAATCATTACTATCGATAGTGGCAACGTAAACTTATGGAGCCAAGAAGGAAAGTTGCTTAGAAATTTATCAACTTTAATGGTTGCCGATGTCGCACCTAATTCAAATAATACTGCTATCTTAACCTTGCATCCTCAAGGGGCTAGACTGTGGAATTATCAGGGGAAACTGCTATATTTCTTTGAACATCTTGATATGTCTTATAGTCGGGGTATAAGTTGGAGTCCGGATAACCAGATAGTTGCTACGGCTGGGTCAAGCGGGGTAACGCTCTGGAATGCAGAAGATGGAAAGAGAATTCAAACTTTGCCTAGAATATCCTTGTGGAATATTCTTGAGAATATAGACCATCACTCTTGCGAGGCTGTTTCTTTTAGCTCTAATGGCCAGATAATTGCTGCTATATGTAAATTTCCTGGTACTGGTGTTTTCAGTCCTGGTGTTTTCAAAGATGGGCTGAGGTTGTGGAGCCGAGACGGACAAGAACTTTGGACTCCAGATGAAAATGGATATGACAGTTATGTTTTTAGTCCAGATAGCCAAACGCTTGCTGTTAAGCATGAGGGTCAGCTAATTTTATTGAAATTAAGTGTAAGGAAGAGATAGATTTGAATTGTTTGCTACGGGAGTTTAGGCGTTAGTGCGATCGCATATCCTGTAAATTGCGTTTCCTGCGTCAATCCAACATCTGCTTTTTGCCAACATTTATACCATGTCTGCGATCGCAAATCTTGTAGGTTGGGTTGACGGAGGAAACCCAACACATCAACACATACTTGATCCGTACCACAATAGCCCAATGGCACTCTCGATAAGCACCAGTTGAAGAGGAAAGTCTTATAAATTCCTGACAATAGCCAACCGTATTCACCTTAACGGGCGTGTCATTCCTCCACGATCCGGTTCGCTGCTTCGACTAAATCACTAGCGATTATCTCTGGTTGCGGGTAAACACCGAGATAGTCCTTCTCTTCCTTATTAATGAAAGCAGTTTGCACAGCGCAGGCAGCACCTTGAGCGTCCGGTAGCTGCCTGCATGGGAGAGGGCGAGCATCTCGTAAGGTTTGGGCAAACCACAGTTCCAGAGCATGAGGGGGAGCATCTAGCTCTACCAATCTCTGGCGGGGCTTGTCCAAACTGAAGCAGGTGCCGATGATGTCGAATACTACGGTGCCTTTCGTGTTCATTTAGGGTTGATAAATCTAGAATTCTACGAGAATGCCCCGCTACGTGGTGAACCAATCCAGTGCAGAGTCTGCGATCGCACGAGGAATTGTGTGGGGGCCGTCGAACTCCCGATAAACCACATCGTAGCCAGCACGCTGCACCTGCGGCACTATCTTACGGCTGCAAACATCGATCGGTAAAACAGAGTCTCCCGTGCCGTGCGAGATGAACAGCCGCGGTTCGCCAACCTGTGAAGCGGGTGCCATAAAACCGGGCGAGAACGCTATGACATGGCTGAACAAGTCGCCGTTGGTGATGCCGACACTTAGGGCATAGGAAGCCCCGTCGGAGAAGCCCGCGATCGCAATCTTCGTGGGGTCTACAGCATAGCGGCTGAACGTCTGCGCCAGCGCCTGGTCAATTAAGGCGATATCCGGGCCGTACCCACCGACCAGCACATCCCACGTCTGGCGGCGCGAGGCAGGTGCCAGCAGGATGAGTCCAGTGGCATCGGCAAGGTTTTGGAACGGAGTCAGACCGCCGCGTGCGTCGCCGCCTGCGCCGTGCAGCATCACCACAAGTGGTGCGGGTCGGGAAGCTTGGTAATTTTTAGGCACGTAGAGGAGTCCGTCGCGCTTGGTGGAAAGTCCCAATGGTTGCAGACCGCTTGGTGCCGTTCCCGTCGGCTGCGTTGGTCGCGCCAGCAGGCGTCCGTTTATAGATGCCTGATCCTGATTCTGTGGTTTGTCTGTTCTCATTGATGTAATTCTCTCCATAGATTTGGTGGTACAGGCTGATCCAATCGCGCCAGTGATGCCTACCAAAAACATTCCAAGTAGGTGCCTTCGCCTTAATCGCGAACCGATGTCGGTTTTCTGCTTCAGCATGATGCCCTTGCTTCTCCTGTTGTGAAAAGTGAATTTTTCTCCCGGCACCAATGAGAGCCAATGACATCTTGCACTAGATAAGCAAAATGTTCTCGATTAGCCATAGTTAGCGTTCCTTGTAAGGTAAAAAAGGAAAATGCTTTCGGGGGTATGCCGGACGGCAAGAAACTGTGATCGCAAGCTGATCTGAAAATACGAAAATAAATAACTGTAGGTTGATAAGCTTTCAGGTAATCGGCTATAACCTAGAGGCGATTTTTTTGATATTCATAAGTCGCTTGATGGGGTATCTAAATTTGCTTCTTCAGGGGATTAAGAATTTCAACAAATCTCTCTCCCGTGGCAGTAGTAGTGCGCGCAATGTTTCAGATGGAAGCGTGGTGGCTGTTCGCCTTTCCCCTAAAGCGGCTGAGCAAAACAGCTCGCAGTCCAGATAATGGTTTTAAAATGTTATTAAAAGTTAGATAACGATGGCTATTGTCTCTACCAAACAAGATTAACAGCTAGGGCTTTTTGCAACGCCTTTCTCAGGTAGGAGCGTAAAGTCAAGGCGACTGTATTCGTTTTTACAAACTGGCTTCATAATAGCTTGTGTCATCAGTAGGATGAGGTAACAACAGTAATCGAGATGTTGTCCGTAAATTAAGAATACTTTTTCTTGTGCCGATATTAACATTTGAGCGTTACAAATCCAATCTTTAGATATAGATAGGATGCAATCCTAATGGTAGACAATACCAGCAAATCTACTCGATAGCATGAAATTGAAGCAACGTCATTGAGAACTATTCATTATGAAGACTTCAACCATCAATACTGCTAAAACCCCTACGGTCGCTCCAGCTTACAACGGTGCCGATCGCAATGCCTGGATTTTTGGCTGGAACCCACAGCAAGAGCTATGGAACGGTCGCCTAGCAATGCTTGGTTTTGTTGCCTATCTTCTTTGGGATATGGCTGGTTATAGCGTTCTTCGGGATGTACTCCACTTGGTTCGCTAGAACTTGAATTGTCAGTTACAAGCTGTCTTTTGTTTCTCTAACAGCAGTAAAACACTTTTTTAGTCCACACTAAATTTTTTGAAAATCAAAATATTGCCATGCAAACATCAAAATCTTCAGATTCCTCAATTCGTTACAGCGCTCTATGCTTAGGTTCCCTTTTCTTGTTACTTGGCTTAGCTGGATTTGTGCCTAGTTTTTTCACTGCTTCTCCTGAGTTTACCTCCGAACCAGGCTTTGGCTATATATTCGGTGTATTCCCCACCAACTATTTTCATAATGCAATTGGCATTTTAGTGGGTGTTTGGGGAATTGCTGCATTTACTAGCTTAAGCGGAGCAATTGTGTTCAATCGCATCTTCGCTCTCCTCTATGCAGCAGGTGCTATTTTAGGATTGCTGCCTTTTGCAAATACTCTGTTTGGGCTTACACCACTTTTTGGAAATAATATCTGGCTCAATGCCCTTACTGCTGCGATCGCTTTCTACTTCGGATTTGTGAAGTCAGCAGAAATCGGTATGTCGAGTTCATCGAATGCTCAACCTAGCGTGTAACAAGAATACCTTCTCAAACCAGAGAAAGTGTTCTAATGCTGCTTACGTTGAAAATTCTTTCATCTGCGCTCTTTGGCACTTATTATATGATGCAGAAGTAGTCTAACAAGGACTACTTTTTTTTGCGATCGTTAGCGCGTGGCTCAGATACGTGTTGGAAGCCTTATATGGTTACATGATAGCTGGCATTAAGGAACCAAACATGAAAACACCCAAGCAAGTTCTCCAAGACTGGGTTGCTGCTTATAACGCTCGTGACCCTCACGCCCTTATCGAGCTTTATCATGAAGACGCACAGAACCATCAAGTTGCCTTTGGCGATCCTCTTCGTGGGCGTGAGGCATTGCTTGAGAGTTTTGTTACCTTCTTCCAAGCCTTTCCAGACAATTACACGCACGTTGAGAATCTGTTTGAGGATGGCGACTGGGCAATCATCGAGTGGACTGGTGGCGGCACATTTCTAGGCGAGCTTGGTGGCAACCTACCAACTGGCAAAAGTTTTACGCTGCGTGGCTGTGGCTTCTTTCATGTGGTTAATGGCAAAATCCATTTTTAACGCGGCTACCTAGACAAGCACACTTGGTTCATGCAGCTTGGTTTACCCATATCGTAAGCTTCGAGTTGTGCAACTGTACAATTCGTTAGTTGGTCTAGTTCAATGCAGCTTGCTGAACTCAGTCACTCGTCAGTCATGTACCTTGTTGTGCTAGACCTAGAAACCACGGCTTAATACTGGGTATTGTTAGGTATCCAGACCAGCCAAAAACTCGTCTACATACATGGGTGACAAGTTAAGCCTTTGTGGCAGTTGTCAAGGGGATTGGATTAAAGAGGAATCACTTGACTGACATGACCTGCTACGATTTGCCAACGGTTCTGTCGCTGTACCCAGACGCGAGTAAAGCGAAAGTTTTCTGAGAAAGCTTGACCATTGTAAATTCCAGCAGCGTCCATTTTGAGAGTAACTACGACACAATCGCCATAAAAATGGATTTGGCGATCGCTAATATCCAACGAAGTGAACCTAAATATTCCTGAGCTGTGCATTTCCAGATCGAATTGCTTGTTGACCACCTTCCCTGTATGCATCGTCCAAACCAGGTCGTCGGCAATCAGTTCATCCAGCACAGCAACATCACTGCTTAGCATGGCTTGCCGTAGTTTTTCTTCCAGGTTTTCAATCGTGATATTTTCCATTGAAGATTTCTCCTCTACACATTGAGGAAAATTTAGTTTTTACTCTCAAGAGACATTCAGCTTAGCCTTATAAAATCCCCTTGACAAATGGCATACAGGCTTAACTAATTTGCCACCAATGGTCTACATACAGCAAATTTTACGGGGTGTGTTTGTGTCTGACCATTGCCAGTTGCAACATACGCGATCGCGCTTTACGGTACTGCCCAGACTACTTGGTTTTGCGGTGGTCATACCTCCTGCTGTGCTTGAATTTCATCCAGCAACATCTCATCAGAGTAGGATTTTTCCCATTCGCCCTCAAGTTTGAGCCGCACCGACTTTGCGCCGCCACTAGGCGTACAGACTACCCAGTAGCTATCCTCCTGTCCTTTAACCTGAGCCGCATCCTGCTTTTCTGCGTTGTTGGAAAGCCCAGAATAGGCTTGAATACACGTCCAGGTAATGCCGTCGCTATCTGTAATCTCTCGTTCCATGAGTATTCTCTCTTGTTACTTTACTTGTGTAAGGTTGGGAGCGATCGCTTCTTGATGTTGCTCGATCCAGTCCCATGCCCATTGAAAGCTTACACCTACCCGTTGGGCAGCTTGTTCATCTTCCGGGCGATCGCCTACATATAAAGAATTTTGCGGGGTGTGTTTGTGTCTAACCATTGCTAGTTGCAACATACCCGATTGCGGTTTGCGGTACTGTCCAGACCACTTGGTTTGGCTGTGGTTATGAACATTGTGATGAGTGACGCGGAAACATTTTCTGCCCTCAAAGTCGGGACAGAAGTAGATTTCTCTCAATGGGAATAACTCAAGCGTGTATTGCTGTTCCTTGATGCACTGTTGCATAGACTTATGACCAGCGGCAACTCCACCTTGGTTGGTGATGCCAACAATAATCCAATCGTCTTTGTAGGTGCGAAGAGCAATATCAGCACCTGCAATAATGCGTTGATCTTTGGGATGTTGGAAGTGTTGATGTCCGCTGAGTGGTTCGCGGAGCGTGCCGTCTAGGTCTATTAGTAATAAGCTCATCGTTCCTTGATGAAATTCCCTGTCTTATTAACATCCTATACGGCGCTCCATTGCTTCTCCTCTAGCTAATGGTATGCACTGCTGAGGCGCTCGACCTATCAGCCTATCTTCCTCATGATTAGACTATTAATTTAATGTGTAATTAAAAATACAAATAATGGAGAAACTATTTTCTTGTAATCATCTAAACGGTGACATCAGCACATTTTATCACCTACAAATTATCTGAAAAAATTTTTAAAATCATCCCAAAGATGAAGGTAGGCATCGATTAAGTGCTATAGGGTTAACTTGAGCTAGTGGAAGATGTGCGGCGCAAGCTGGAATTAGTGCTGGTTGATTCCGCTGACGAAGTATTGACAGCAACCCCGTCACCCGTAAACCAAACGGAAGTGATGTTGGTTGGCTAAATCCTTTGAGCAAGGGGACTGTTTAGTGAATTGTGACTTGAGCGAAAAGCAAATCGATTTAGAAGACTACAGGACGACTTATTTAGAGGGGGGAGAGGCATCAAACTCAGATCCCATCCTGTTTTTGCATGGCTGGACAATTTCCACTGCACCCTATCGCGAAAGCTTAAAATTTCTGTGCCAACGGTATCGCGCGATCGCGCCCGATCTACCGGGTTTTGGAAAATGCACTTATCCGAAATGCGCTCGTGATTCCGCTAGCTATGTCAATTGCATCGTTTCTTTTCTAGAAGCATTGAACATTCAAAAAGTCCATGCAATCGGACACTCAGGGGGAGGATCTATAGCGATCGCCCTAGCCGCCACAAGACCATCTTTGGTTAGTAGCCTCATCATCTCAGACAGTACGGGAATTCCGCTCGGCACATTACCAAAGGTGGCACTTGGGAGATCGATTGACATGGTGATGCAAACTCCAAAGGTAAGAGTTATCCCGATGCTGCGATTTTACCGAGCTATGCTTCACAACTGGGTATTTAATACTCAGAATATGATTCAATGCACGCGGCTTGCACTCAACGAGGATTTACGACCGCTCTTACCACAGATTAAATCTCCGGCTTTGGTTTTGTGGGGAGGAAGCGATCGCTTTATTCCCGTGCAATTAGCTTATGAGTTTTCACAAGGCATCCCAGGTGCTAGGCTGATCGCTGCTCAAGGGGAACATCATGAATGGGCGATGTTTCGTCCAGAAAGATTTGTACCAACTATCTTTGATTTTTTAACTGAAGTTGAGAAGATGGAAACTCCTGGGATTGCTTGAAAAATAGTTCTTTCAATCGAGATTATTAAATAAATGATGAAATCTGAGTTGTAGTGATAGTAACAACCAGGCTTAACCCAAAACTATTCCTTCGGTCAAGGTAAGACAGGCTCTAAGGATGAAGCTGTAATTTTGAATACTTTTTAGCTTTAAGACTAAGAGATTCTTCCGGAGAAGGAGCCTCCCAAATGCAATCTTACGACGTTGTAACTATTGGGGCAGGTCATAACGTAAAGGAGTAATGAAAATGGTATCCACTCTTGATGACACCAAGCGCCTTGCAATTGCCACAAAACTGGCGGATATGAAAGCGCTACAAAATTTGCTGATTAACAACGAAGAGAAATTAATTCAGGATTGTACTGATGATGATATTCGCAAGCGCCTACAGGATATGCTCGAAAGCGATCGCAAAAACCTGGGTGTTATCGATACTGCGATCGTTCAGTACGGTGTCCAGAGTGAGCTTAAGGAAACAACCCAGAAGCTCATAGAGGAAGTTCAGAAATTAATCGAAGGCTCTGAGCTAACTTTGTTTGAAAAAGTATTTGAGCAAGAATTGCTCAAGCATAAGCAAACCATGACTGGGCTGCTAATCCACAAAGCTGCTCAAGTTGTTGGTGCTGATATTGAAGCTGCGATCGCTCCTTTAAATGCAGTTAACTTTGAAAACCGCGCTCATCAAGAGCAACTGAAAGGGGTTCTAGAGATTCTGGGTGTTCGCGAACTCACAGGACAAGACGCAAAGCAGGGACTGTGGGCGCGGGTTGAAGATGCGGTTGCAGCCTTAACAGGCGTTGCTGGTAGTGTGGTGACGCGCACCGACGATGAGATGAGTATCCGCGACCTCCTCCGCATGGATCATACTAAAGCCGATACCTTATTCGCGGAAATTTTAGGTGCTGACGATCCTCAAAAAATTCAAGAGTATTTTGGACAACTGTACAAAGATATAAAGGTTCATGGTACAGCCGAAGAACAAGTTCTCTACCCGGCAATTCGTCCGTATTACGAACATACGCAGGAAATATACGAGCAAACCGATGAAGTGATGGAGATGTTAGATGAAATTAAGCCTCTAGATCCTGCTTCATCTGAGTTTAAAGCCAAAATTGAGCAGTTAAGAACTGCGACGCGAAATCACATAAATCAAGAAGAAAAAGATGTATTCGCCCTAATCAAAGAAAACTTCAGCCACGAGCAGCAAAAGCAAATGGCTACCGAGTTCAAAACGGCTAAAAGCCAGCTACAAGACCAGATGGCTGCTGCCAATGCTTAATAGCAAGCTAATCAAAAATGAAGTGGATAGCTAAGGAAAACTTAGCTATATCTTGACCCTTCTAACCATCAACTAAGACCTTTTTATCAAAAAGCATTTTCGGGATTTGTGCAACTATGAATAATCCGACGACGTGGAAGTATATATTTCAAATCAAAGCGGTGATCAATTGGATTGAATCTCTGGCTTTACTATTTGCTGACCGATGGATTCGCGAGTTGATTGGTGAGAAACCCCTCACCAATCCTGAGTATTTACAACTGTTTGTCGTGTTGGTATTTGTGATCGGAATTGGATATTGGTGGGTCAGTCAGGACATTTCCCGTAATCGTGAAATTGTAAAACTTGGAGCTTACGCGCAATATTCTGTCTTCGGTGTGCTGGCTTATCAAACTTTGATAGGCAATGTTCACCCACTTTATCTAATTCCAGGTGTCATTGACCTTACTTTTGCGATTCTCTTCAGTATATTTCTATACTCTTACGCTCAGAATAAACCAGCGTTGGAGTGAATATTCAGAAGGGCTAACAAGAAACTTTCTATTCAGGCTTAGAGGTGATTGAACCTTAGAGAATGTCCCAGAAGTGCCACAATTTTTGATCCCCCCCAGCTCCCCTTTTCAATGGGGGATCTCCACCCTAGAAGCGTCTCGATTATGACTTTTCAGACATCCTCTTAGAAACAAACCTTTAGCATAAGTTCGGTAAATATAAGCCGATTGAGTTATGAAATTTGATTATGACCTTCTTGTAATTGGTGCGGGGCCCGGAGGACTGGCTGCTTCCGAACGGGCGGCTGGCTATGGCGCTCGTGTTGCGATCGCAGAACAGGATTCAGTCGGGGGTACTTGTGTCATCCGAGGCTGTATTCCTGAAAAGCTAATGTCCTTTGCTGCTGAGTTTTCTGATAATTCTCAAGTTGCAGCAGGCTATGGCTGGAATCAAGCCGAATGTGCCTTTGATTGGCAGCAATTCATTGCCGCTAAGGAGCGGGAAATCCATCGTCTGAGCCAGGTACACAATCAAAAACTTGAGAAAGCAGGAGTCGCGCTGATTAAGGGTAAAGCCACCTTTGTAGATGCTCATACCTTAGATGTTGCAGGACGCAAAATTACTGCTGACAAAATTTTGATTGCGGTGGGAGCAAAAGACGTAAAACCAGAGATACCGGGAAGTGAAAATATCATCACTTCCAGCCAACTCTTTAATCTCAAGCAGCAACCCAAGCATATTGCAGTCATCGGCGGTAACTATATTCCCGTGAAATTAGCGGGGATTCTGAATAATCTCGGATGCCAAGTTACTCAGATATTTCTTGAAGACCATATCTTATCTGCTTTTGATAAAGATATTGCCTTAGCGGTGGAAGAGGGGATGACCAAGCGAGGGATTCAGATTCTCGAAAACACTGCGGTAAAAGAAGTTAAACGTGTGGGCGATGAGCTGGATTTGATCCTGTCAGGAAAAAACGCAAACATATTAAGCGTGGATACTGTCCTGTTTGCTCGATGTCGTACCCCTAATAACAGTGGCTTGGGTCTGGAGAAAGCTGGTATTCAGCTCCAAAGCGGTTCAATTGTGGTGGATGAGTACAACCAAACGACCCAAGCGAATATTTTTGCAGTTGGGGACTGTATCAATCGAATTAATTTTACTCCGGTTGCGATCGCTCAAGGTCGAGCATTTGCTGATAGTCAATTTGGAAACAACCCCCACACAGTTTGCTATGAATACGTTCCATCAACCGTTAGCTCCCACCCACAGGCGGCTACGGTTGGTTTGAGTGAAGCCGAAGCCCATGAAAAACTGGGTGATGTACGATGCTATTGCTCCAGGTTTCACCCTCTTTTACACAGTCTGACGAACCGGGATGAGAAAACCCTCGTCAAGTTAGTGGTAGATAGTCACTCAGATCGGGTGCTAGGCGCTCACATGGTCGGTGAAGGGGCGATAGAGATTATTCAATGTCTGGCTTTAGCCCTCCGCGTAGGCGCAACCAAGAAACATTTCGATGAAGCCATCGGCATTCATCCTTCAATTGCCGAAGAGTTTCTCACTCTGCGTTAATCCTACCGATAATCCTGCGATCACACCTTGGAGACTCCCCCTGTGGACAAGTAATGCTTGTGAGCGATCGCTATTATATCCACCAACCCGAAACGGCGATCGCTTCCCTTCAATAGAGTGTTAGACAAAGTGCGATCGCTCTTTTCGTTGCAGAGGAGGAGAGATGCGATCGCTTCTGCCAGCCCATGTGAGATGTCTTCCTACAATATTCGATGTGCTGTAGCAGCGATCGTTCTTTTCGTTACTGAAGAGAGGAGATGCGATCGCTTTCTGCTGGCATTACTGCTGTGTATCAATCAGATTCTATCCAATGTTCCGGCGCTTTAAGATGGTCCGGTAGGGAAGTCTTATTATCTCCGTTCGCCCTTTCAATCTGATCAGATTCAAGGTTTATGGCTCTTTTGAGACGTGCCCCTTGCAGGTTGGTATCACTCAAGTTTGCCCCTTGTAGGTTAGCTTGGATGAAATTTGCTCTTTGCAGGTTGGCTTCACTCAGGTCTGTCCCTTGTAGGTTAGCGTCTTTCAGTTTTGCATCCTCCAGCTTAGCCTCAATAAGGATTGCGCCTTCCAAGTCAGCTTTAATGAGTTGTGCTTCCTTTAGGTCAGCAAAAGAGAGTTCGGTTCTTTTGAGGATAGCTTCTTCCAGCCATGCCTTCTTTAAGTTGGCTCCCGTAAGGTATGCTCCCTCCAAATTGGCTTGAGTAAGGATCGCACTGTCGAGGATTGCTGTATTTAAGTCTGCCTTCTTTAAGTTGGCTCCCATGAGGTATGCTTCCTCCAGGTCAGCTTTAACAAGGATCGCACCTTCCAGAATTGCTGCATTAAGGTTTGCTTTCTTGAGATTGGCTCCACTGAGATCTGCCCCTCGAATATCGGTATTATGTAAATCAAGTCTCTGATTTTCTTCCTCGTTCTTGCAATTACGCCTTCCGATAACGGTAAGAGCAGCTTGAATATCAATGCGAAGTTTTTTGGGGGGCTTGTCATCTTTTATCTTTTGAATATGAGGAGGAAGCTCTAGGAGTGGTTTTTCTTCTTCTAAAGGAACCTTTAAAGGAGGCGGCTCTCGCACAAAAGCCGTTAGAACTTCCATGATTGTCCAGTGGTCTTTATCCGAATCCTTAGCAATTCGCTCTAGGGCATAAATCCCCCCCAGACGGACTGCAATTTCTTGACTGGCAAGCTGTTCAACTGCCTTAGTAAAGCGTTCTGTAATTTGTTTATCTTGTGCAGCCTTGGCATTCTCTAAAGCAGCCTCGGCACTTTTATTGGCAGCCTTTGCATTCTCTAAAGCAGCCTCGGCACTTTTATTGGCAGCGATCGCACTTTTATTAAAAGCTTCCTCCCGCTTTCCCGTGTAATAAAGATTAAAGACAACTCCTATCGCACCCAAACTTGCCGCAATAGTTGTGAGGAACTGTAGCCGAGCAGCCCTGAGTCGTTCTTTGTAATCAAGATATTCCTTTACTGCTTCTACTGTTAGTAGATTAGAGAAGTTATCTGGCAGCTCATCAGGCCAACCTACGCCTAACCAAAATCCACTAATAACTATAGCTCCAATAATAAGGAGAATAAATATTGCTACTTCAATCTTCAATCCGTTACTTTGTTCGCCTGTTTTGTTTTCATTCCAACCCATAACCTTGTGTTGTACTTTAGCTATATCAGCCGTAAACCCTAAACAAAGCAGCAAGAGAGCCACTTTTATCGCCTACCCTCTTTCCACTCTTCCCCACCTAGTAGCTGAACTAAATTCTCATCAATGATTGCTGGTAAAGTCTTTGCTGAATGTTCATACGTTAGATCGAGCAATCTCTGAGCCGTCATCATTATCTCTGTTCTATCCACCAACTCTGAGAGTTGAAAGGAATTATAAGCACCATCCAGAACTTCCACACTTGCCGGACGAATTGCCGCCTCAATTGCCTCTTCTAGAAAAGCCTCCCATTCATCTTGCTTGATGTAGTAAGAGGTTTTATTTTCTTTGAGATTTAATTTTTGAATTTGTCGGAGAGAATCTGAAATTGAAGCTACCCAGGAATTGGTTAAACGCTGCTCAATTTGGTTTTTAATCAAGTGAACTAGCATCCTGACAAGAAACGATTCGATATTACGGAGGATTGCTTGTTTACTCATCCCCTCCAGCTCATCCACAATCGCCAAAGCATCTGCATAGCGTCCTTCTAAGATGCTAGTTCTTAGGTCGATTAGTTCCTGAGTCATAATTGCTACCTTCACAGATAGGCGCTGATAGGCTGAATATAGCATTCAGTCACTTCACATCTCGCACTACCCCCTACGCGATCGCTCTCATTTTTCGGTCTACTAAATTTGGTATCAACTCAAGCGCTGGCGAAGCCACAATGCAAACAGAGGTAGAGCCAGTCGATAGCCTTGTTCGGAGCCATAAATCAAGCCTTTGTGCTGCAATCCCGCGATCGCACCTTGCCGACTACCCCCTCTCGAAAGGTAATGCTTGTTAATGTAATCTCGACTTTGCGGCTTGTCAGTAGGGTCTAACGCCAGAGACTCCAACAGATGCGCCTGATTAGCTGGAAGCAGCATCAGTAATGACTCGAAGACCATCGATAGGTCGCTTAGCAGTTCTTGGATTGCCTGCTGGACGTGCCAATCGCGAATTAGCCCGTCAGACACTCGTACCGACTTGAGGCGGCGCACCAGTGCCGAAGCATCGCCTAAGTGTCCCTGCACCGCATTGACAAAGAGTTCGAGCGCTTGCGATCGCGGATCGAATGTCAACCCTTCGCCATGCAAAACTTCCTGAACCCAAGCAGCAACAACATCATTAGCTAAGGGAGCCAGCTTCACGATTTCCAAATGATTCCCCGGTTCATCCGCATGAAGACTGATTTCTGCAATCGTTGCCACCAGTACATAACTCACCTGAGTCTGGCGCTCGATTTCTTTCCGCAAAAATGTTTCCCACACCCCATTGCGATCCCAAGAGCGGATATGGGGAAAGCTTTCCAAAATCAGCACCACCCGTCCGCCCGAAGATTCGGCTAACCCTTGCAGGAGATCGAGTAATACCTCAAATGCGCTCCATTGCTGCTGCTGATCTTCTACCCGAACGGGTTTCAGCCGCTCTCTGCCATTCCCTTCGTCTTGCAGGACAAATAATTCATCTGCTTTGCGTTCAATCCACTCTCGCATGAAAGCTTGAGCCGTTGCACTTTGAAATGTCTGGTCTATACTCTCGCACAGCAGTTGCACGAAGCGCTGACCATCAGTAACCCGGATGCAGTCAACCTCCACGATTTTAACTCCAACTTCCTGAGCTGCCCGCCGTACCAGAGTCCGCCGTCCGCTTCCCGGCACTCCAGCAATTAGTAGGTCGCCATCACGGGCTAAAACTTGGGTAATTCGCTGGAATTGCGCTTGCCGCCCGATCAATTGAAACGGTGCTGATAAATCCACAAGATTCACGGCTTTAGCGTCCCGATCCCAAGTGTAGAAACCTTCCGGCGGCACGCCTTGACTCGTTGGCAAGCCGCCCACTGTATCGGTGGGCGAGTCAGGGCTGAGGTTAAGCATTGATTTGCCAATCGATTCTCTCATCCGGCTATTGCTGCGTGTTTTATCCTACCCGATCTCAAGCTCAAACCAACAAGTTAGTGTGGCATGAGTCTATAGTTTACCCTGGCACTTTTCAATAGTGTTAATGTTCTTTAGCACTATTGAAAAGTGCTATATATGTTTTAGCACCATTTGACAGGCATTTACTCATAGGCAATTCCCGTGTTAGAAGCATTCGTCTTCGCAACAATATTCTGCGGATTTTTCGGCATCATCCTTAAAAAGAACCTGGTTATGAAGATCATCTCTATGGATGTCATGAGTACGGGGGTTATCGCCTATTACGTACTGGTTGCATCGCGAGATGGCTTATTCACGCCTATTATTTCAGACAGCACAAATGTCCCTTACTCTGATCCGGTTCCCCAGGCAGTGATATTGACGGGGATTGTGATCGGCTTTTCAATTCAGTGCGTAATGCTGGTCGGTGTCATGAAGCTGGCACGGGATAATCCCACCCTGGAAACCAACGAGATCGAGAAGAGCAATACGCCATGAATACCATTACGATCGCATGGATTGCACTACCGTTTTTTTTGGGGTTCACCATTTATCTGTTCCCCAAACTTGACAAAACTCTCGCACTGTTTACAGCTTTTGCTTCGGCTGCATATGCGTTGCAGCTATTTGTCACTCAGTCGCCACTGACACTACAGTTACTAGATCATTTCGGCGTCACATTAATCGTCGATCAGTTAAGCGGCTACTTTATATTGACCAATGCGCTAGTAACAGCCGCAGTCATTCTCTACTGTTGGCACAGCGATAAAACAGCTTTTTTCTATGCACAAGCCATCATCTTGCATGGCAGCATCAATGCCGCGTTCGCCTGTGCGGACTTTATCAGTTTATACGTGGCGTTAGAGGTCAGTGGGATTGCCGCGTTTCTCTTGATTGCCTATCCCCGCACCGATCGCTCGATTTGGGTTGCCTTGCGCTATCTGTTTATCAGCAACACGGCAATGCTGTTTTATCTGGTGGGTGCGGTGCTAGCCTATCAGACCAATCATTCGTTTAGTTTTGCCAGTTTGCGCGGAGCACCACCGGAGGCGCTTGCCCTGATCTTTCTGGGACTATTGGTTAAGGGGGGAATTTTTGTATCGGGATTGTGGTTGCCATTGACCCACTCCGAATCGGAGACACCAGTGTCTGCGATGCTGTCGGGAGTTGTGGTCAAAGCTGGAGTCTATCCCCTAGTGCGTTGTGCGCTGATGGTGGATGAACTCGATCCACTCATCCGGATTTTCGGAGTGGGGACAGCGCTGCTAGGCGTATTCTATGCCGTCTTTGAAAAAGATACCAAGCGGATGCTGGCGTTTCACACGATTTCGCAGTTGGGCTTTATCCTCGCGGCCCCAGTGGTAGGTGGCTTTTATGCGCTGACACACGGCTTGGTCAAATCGGCACTTTTCCTGATTGCAGGTGCTTTACCGAGCCGCAATTTCAAGGAGTTGCAACATAAGCCGCTCAATACAACGCTTTGGATTGCTTTGGTCATCGCCAGCTTCTCGATCTCAGGTTTTCCATTGTTGTCTGGCTTTGGGGCGAAGGTGTTGACGACGAAGAATCTTCTACCGGAGCAAGCGATCGCTATGAACGTTGCGGCTTTGGGAACAGCCATCTCATTTGCCAAATTCATATTCTTGCCCCATAAAGCAGACGGCGAGGAGGTCGTAAAGCCCGGTTTCTGGCCAGCGGCGATCCTGCTGCTTGGTGGTCTGTTTGTGGCAAACATTGCCTATTACGAGGCTTATACCATTGCGAATATCGTGAAACCACTGGCAACCATCGGTCTTGGCTGGTTGGCGTATCTTTTGATTTTTAAACGAGTCGTACTCAAGCTGCCCCGTGTTGTGGAGCAATTTGAGCATTTAATCGGTGGAATGAGCCTAATGTTGCTCCTGCTCTTCTGGATGGTGATGGCATGATAGGACATCTGAATCTGATATTGCGACTAGCCATCTGGTTTTTGCTCACTGCTAATCTGAGCGTGGCAAATATCATCATCGGCATAAGTGTCGCACTCCTATTACCGGGACGCCCCAAAACCCCGGAAGCATTACAGGATTGGCTGCGGGCGTTATGGGAAACCCTCGTGGCGATTCCGCAGGCATATAAGGAAGCCTTTGAAATGATCCTCCGTCCCCACAATTACGAAGAGGTGACGATGGAACGAGTCAAACCTGGACGGACACCTGGACTCATCTTCCTGGATATCTTTCTGATCACCTTTACGCCCACAACCATTGTCTTGAAATACCACGAAAATGGCTGGTACGAAGTCCACTGGGTACGACGGAGGAGAAAGGCATGAACTTGGCACTGAACTGGGCACTGATTGCAATGATTCTGGCTCTGCTCATACCCATGTACGAGGCTTGGCAAGATGATGATATTTGGCAAAAAATGTTGGCATTTGCCAGTATTGCGACCAAAACATCAATCATGATTCTAGTCGTATCCGTCTTACAGGATGATTGGATGCTCGGTGTTACAGGGGTAATCATTCTGAGCGTAGGTAATGCCGGATTAATGTTGTTGGCACAAGTCCTGAAACGAATCAATGAACTATGATCAACGGACTTAGTTATACCTGCATAGGTATAGGAATTTTCTTCTGGTTTTGGGGAACCTTTCCCTTGATCGGTCACCGATCGGTATTATTCAAGCTGCATACTCTTTCGGTTGCCGATACCCTAGGGAGCATGATCATTATCGTCGGACTGCTCCTAAAGATACCCAGCGAATGGCCTCTGCTCATCCTTGGCATTATCACCTTGGCAATCTGGAATACTGTGCTGGGGTATGTGTTAGCTTACTGTTCCAGCAGTGGAGGTAGCCATGAATGATAGCTATATCTATATCTATGTCATAACCGCCCTGCTGCCGTTGTCCGCGTTGATGCTGGTACTTCAGACCAATCCTTACCATGCTCTGGTAGTGCAGGGAATACTGGGAGCGGTGGCAGCATTAGTATTTGCGGTTTTGGGTGCGGCGGATGTGGCTTTGACGCAAGCCTTGATGGGGACTCTGCTGGCGATTACGCTTTATGCGATCGCTGTGCGTTCATCGCTGGTGATGCGTCTTGGTGTACTTGAAGATGGGGCAATTGAGACAGATGACGAGTCCCATTTTGGGCAACTGATGGATGACTTAAGAACAATTTTTAGCAAACACTATATGCGTCTTGAGGTAGTCCCGTACACGAATACACAGGCTTTGCATCGAGCCTTGATGGAGAAAGAAGTCCATGCAACGTGTGCCAGAGGAGAGTACGATAATCAAGACTCCGTAGCGACTGAGGACGAAAAGCAACCCTATCACACCACAACTAGGGTTCAACGCCTCTATGACATCATGCGAACCGAACTTTCATCACCAGCGACAAGCCTGACCTTTGTAAATGCACCAGACTCAGGGGAGAAACATAAATGAAATGGGTTTACATTGCAGCGGGAATAGCGCTGTTCGTCAAATTCCTGATCATGCCCAATCCGGCACCGGACTTATCGCTCTCGATCGTCCAAACGCTTGTACAAGAGAGTGGAGTACCTAATGCAGTTACGGCTGTCATTCTCAGGAATCGGCTGTATGACACGATCTTTGAAGTGGTGGTATTTACGATCGCGGTAATGGGTGCAAAGTTTCTGCTGGCGGATGAAAAGCCGTTCTGCACAATCTATCAGTTTACAGATGAACCATCGATTGTTATGGCGCGTCTGGGAGCAACAATTGCTGCGTTGGTGGGTATCGAACTGGCGATTCGGGGGCATCTGAGTCCGGGCGGTGGTTTTGCAGCTGGAGTGGCAGGCGGAACCGCGATCGGACTTGTGGCGATTACCTCATCAACGGAGTGGATGCAGGACATCTACAAGCGCTGGAACGCCGCGATATGGGAGAAGGTTTCGGTTCTGATTTTCATCGTCCTGTCTGTGATAACTCTAGCCGGATTAGAATTACCGCACGGAGAGTTGGGCGCACTTTTTAGCGGCGGGGTTATCCCCCTGCTGAACATCCTAGTCGCAGTAAAAGTTGCGTTGGGTTCTTGGGCGGCGATTTTGGTTTTTATTCATTATCGGGGATTGTTGTGAGGGGAATTAAACTCCAGCAATTATCATTTTGAACAAAATAGTGAGTGCAGACCCTGCTCACTCTCATCTCCGACCATCATTTTAAGTTTGGGTGGGAGTGAGCTTTGCAAAAACAAAGTCAGCAACCGCAAAATATTTACTGATTTATTAAGCGCATCTTTACAGAGAATTAGGATGAGTATCAGTTGATGCTGTAAAAGTGGGGGATTATTAGTAACCGCTTCAGTGGCTATGTTACTGGCGTTGCCCTTTTTAATTAATCTTTCTTATAGGGCTGATTCTTTTGACTTACTTACTGCTGTTATAGTTTTCAGCAAAGCAGCTTTACCTATATTAATAATATGTTGGTTTGATAAGAGAAATATATAACTAGAAGAAGTATGTAGAACTGATGCATTCAGTATGAAATTGTGCTATCGGAGATTAAGCTCATTCCCCGCATCAATGACAGGAGATTTCACATTATTAATCATCATTCAGTACATCTCCCTGTATACAGAGAATCATCAACCGATGGTTTGGTGGCTCTAATCTATAGGAAAGCTAAGATTTTTCAATGGATAATTGGCTTCCTTATTGATTAAAGAATGCCTATTTAGAGTAAATTAAAAAACATTGAAGAATTAAATGATTTACAAGATTGGAATTGCTAAGGGCATAGAGGCAGATATTTATTTAAATCTGCTCGGTTCTACTATTGCTGATTCCATTAAAAAGCCAAAATTTTTGTCTTGCGATCGCTCAATTGTTCAAAGTCTGTACTGCCCTACTATTCATTCACTGTTCTATGTCAATTACCAATCGTATTCGTTTTAATAACCTGCGGGGTGACATCTTCGGAGGTGTCACGGCTGCCATTGTCTCATTACCCCTGGCTCTGGCCTTTGGGGGTGGGGGCCCTCGGCGGACTCTATGGGGCAGTTTGTGGCGGCTTTTTTGCCGCCCTGTTTGGCGGTATCCCAACGTTGATCTCTGAACCGACCGGGGCAATGACCGTAAGCCCTGTCTATAGGTTCTCGTGCAACACCTGTGTTGTAGGGGTGAAGCGCCTCACTCTTACTCTCTTTAACCCTCTAAAGTTCATTTAGTTCATTTATTGCAATACTCCTCATCAGAGGAGAAGGAAGTATTCATGGATTTTTTCTCCTTGTTTTTAATGGACTTCGTTAAGCAGTTGCAGTCCCCAACACTCGGGTTTTTGATTGGTGGTATGGTCATTGCCGCCCTTGGTAGCGAATTGGTAATTCCAGAGGCGATTAATCAGATCATCGTCTTTATGCTGCTCATGAAAATCGGTCTGACCGGTGGTCAGGCGATCCGCAATTCCAACCTAACGGAGATGATTTTACCCGCAGCGTTTGCTGTAGCAGTAGGGATTCTTGTTGTATTCATCGCACGCTATACGTTAGCCAAGCTGCCGAAGGTCAACACCGTGGATGCGATTGCGACCGGGGGGTTGTTTGGTGCTGTGAGTGGCTCTACCATGGCTGCCGCCCTGACGCTCCTGGAAGAGCAAAAAATGCCATACGAGGCATGGGCTGCCGCACTCTATCCCTTCATGGATATCCCAGCGCTCGTAACGGCGATTGTGGTGGCCAACATTTATCTCAACCACAAGAAGAAGCGTAGGGCAGCAGGCGAGTCTCTCAGCAAGCAGGAGTATCTCAGCAAGCAGCCCGTTGCAGCAGGCGATTATCCCAATCAGGAAGATTATCCCAGCAGCCGGCAAGAGTATCTCAGAAAGCAGCAGTCTGCGGATAATCGGGTCAAAATATGGCCGATCGTGCAGGAAAGCCTCCAGGGTCCTGCCCTATCGGCAATGTTGCTCGGCATTGCTCTTGGCCTGTTCACCCAGCCGGAAAGTGTCTATAAAAGCTTCTACGACCCCCTCTTCCGCGGCTTGCTTTCGATCTTGATGCTGGTCATGGGTATGGAGGCTTGGTCAAGACTTGGCGAACTGCGCAAGGTAGCCCAGTGGTACGTCGTGTATAGCGTTGTGGCACCGCTGGTGCATGGGTTCATCGCCTTCGGTCTCGGCATGATTGCCCACTACGCCACGGGATTCAGCCTGGGCGGTGTTGTGATCCTGGCCGTCATCGCCGCCTCCAGTTCAGACATCTCAGGTCCGCCCACGTTGCGAGCCGGGATTCCGTCGGCCAATCCCTCCGCCTACATCGGCGCATCCACAGCCATCGGTACACCCATTGCGATTGGCTTGGCAATACCGCTCTTCCTCGGGCTTGCCCAGGCGATCGGCGGCAGCTAATCCCAGACGGGTCGCGGTCTGTCGACCCTCCCTTGACCCGGCAGACCAAGCGACTCAATATATAAGATCAATTACGGTAAGGAGGTAACCAACATGGCAAAGCCAGCCAAAAAGCTCGTCATCGTCACGGAAAAGATTCTGCTGAAAAAGATCGCCGATATCATCGAAGAAGCCGGGGCAACCGGTTATACGGTTCTGGAAACCGGCGGTAAAGGCAGTCGCAACGTGCGCTCGTCGGGACAACCAAGCGTTTCTGACACCAATGCGAATATAAAATTCGAGGTGCTCACCCCGGATCGGGATATGGCCGAGAATATTGCGGATCAGGTCGCAATAAAGTTTTTCCTCGATTTTGCGGGCATGATCTATATCTGTGACGCGGAGGTACTGTACGGGCACAGTTTCTGTGGACCAGACGGCTGTTGAATCGAGACGACACAGACCTAAAAAGCCGGGGCATGACCCCGGCGTTTTGGTGGCCGTTACTCAAAACGTTAGTCGATTTAGATGATGCCCAAATGGTTTGGTATCTCTGGCTCCCTTTGTCCTAAAATCTATCGCATTTTACTCGCCATGATTGTACACAAACCCGTTCCAGAACGTCCTGGACGCTGTGAACCGAGAGTCAGAAAGCACCGACAATCAAGCTTATCCTCTCATGCAGCAGCCTCGTTCTTTCCTACGTCAGCAGATGGCGAACGCTTGATTAAACTGGAGCGCATACGGCAACAGCCCAATTGCGATTTCGGGTAGGGCTGATAGCTGGCGATCGCGTAGCGTGCCGTAAGCAATCGGTTGCCTCTAATTCAAATCAGGTTTAAATCGTTTTTACCACCACAACCTAATCATGTTTTTGAACCATACAATGACAGCTTTAAGTTCTGGGATGGCATCCCTGATTGTTCCCATGCCCTTGTTGGCAACTGTCGAGGCAGAAAATTCACCGATTGTTCTGGCTGGAGTTCTGCTGAGTTTAGTGGTGATTTATCTCGCCAGTAAACTCGGCGCAGAAGCGGCTAAACGATTAGATTTTCCACCAGTTCTGGGTGAACTGGTGGCAGGGGTGATTGTCGGGGTATCTGCTTTACACCTGATCATCTTTCCCGAAAGTGGACTTTCCGCCGCAGACTCAGCGGTTATGACCGTGCTGCAATGGATTAATCATCTGTCTCCCGCAGCCCTCACGAGTGTATATGAGTCTCAGAGTGAAGTCATTTCAGTGCTGGCTGAATTGGGCGTGATTATTCTGCTGTTTGAAATTGGTCTGGAATCGGATCTCAGACAGCTGAAAGAAGTGGGTACTCAAGCTGTGATCGTCGCCTGTGTAGGGGTGGTAGTTCCCTTTGCTGCTGGCACCGTTGGCTTGATGATGTTATTCAATGTTCCCGCAATTCCAGCAATTTTTGCAGGTGCTGCTTTGACGGCAACCAGTATCGGCATTACGTCCAAAGTATTGTCTGAATTAGGACAGCTTAAATCCAAAGAAGGTCAGATCATTGTTGGTGCTGCTGTTATTGATGATGTACTGGGAATCATTGTCCTGGCTGTTGTCGCCAGTTTAGCCAAAACGGGTGAGATTGATGTTTCTAATGTCATCTACCTGATTGTGAGTGCAACAGCGTTTCTGATTGGTTCCATTCTGTTAGGTGGCATCTTCAACAAAACCTTCGTTGCGATTGTGGAGAAATTTAAAACCCGTGGCAACGTTGTCATGCCAGCATTTATCTTTGCCTTCTTCATGGCATTTCTGGGCAGCGCAATTCATCTAGAAGCGATTTTGGGTGCTTTTGCCGCTGGCTTGGTTCTGGATGAAACCGATGCCCGCAATGAGTTGGATGAACTGGTGAAGCCAATCGCCGATCTACTGGTGCCAATCTTCTTTGTGACTGTGGGAGCGCGGGCCGATCTGGGCGTGTTGAATCCGACGCTGCCTGAAAATCGTGCCGGACTCTTGATTGCCGCATTTTTGATGGTGGTTGCCATCGTCGGCAAGGTGGTGACAGGTTGGGTGGTGTTTGGTCAGCCCGGAATCAATCGATTAGCGATTGGGGTTGGCATGGTTCCACGGGGTGAAGTTGGGTTAGTATTTGCCGGAATCGGTTCTGCAAGTGGAGTTCTGGATAAGCCGTTGGAGGTATCTATTATTGTCATGGTGATTCTGACCACATTTCTGGCACCACCGTTTCTGCGGATCGCTTTTGGTCAGCCAGTGGAACCCCCAAGCACAGGAGAACCTTCGAGTGAGGAACCAATTTTAGCGGGTAAATCTTAGCCTATGCCTTGAGCGCCTCCCACGACTGAAATACGTGGGATTCGCCATTCATAGTTCATGGCGTTCTACGCAGTGAACCATGAACTATGAACTATGCTGCTACGCAGCTTAATCAGATCAGCCATAATGCTTTGTGTGAATCCTGCGAATGCCTATAAATGCAAGATATCTAAAAATGAGATTCACTAGAATCTGTAAATAAAATGAGAAATTATTAGATAAAAAGGAAACTTAGTCAAAGAGCGTATATTAGAAGTTATTTGTATTTACGATTACCGACTGACTTAATACTAGAGCTAGGCTTTGGGTAGAAGTTGGATGAAGCCGTAGCAATTATTCTGCTTAGAAGGGTGGAAAATTCTCCTAGGAGTTTGCGATTAGTAAAGATAGCATTCTTCCACAGAGTGAGAAATTTGCATAGCAAAAATACCTGGCGATTGAAAATCGCGGCTACGCCAACCCCCCTTACCCCCCTATGCGCTATCGCTAACGCGAGGCTAAAGCCAACGCGCAGGCTTCGCCAACAAGAAGAAGGGGGGCAGAAGTTGCGACTTCTATTCAACGAAGTCCGCCTGCGCGGACTGAATGACTGAATCTGCGGGTTCCGGGAAATCAGCAATTTACCAGATCGCAGGTCTTTTAATTCCCGGTTCGACTGTGGTGATTTCACCGCTGATTGCTCTGCAACGCGATCAGATTGAGTCAATCGCACGGCAAGATGTGGGTGAGGCGGCTGTGGTCAACTCTACTAGACCTCCTGCATGGCTCATGAGTCATGCAGGAGGTCTATTGGATACCTTGCTGCTGCAAGCGGGAGCAGGCTTTAAGCTACAGGAAACGAGTGAGCCGAAGTCTGAAGATGCTCCCGATAATTTATTTGAGCCGATCGCAGGCTTCGATCAAGTTGAGGGGGATTTTAGCAAGCAGTCACGGGCTAACAGTTACTCTACCTGGCTGGAAACTCACCTTATGGCAAAGTGGGGTGCGATAGCCTTCGGCATAGCTTCGCTTACCGCTATGACGACAGCACTGGGAGCCTTAGGGTTAGAGGTACTGGTGGCGCGAGTGTCTAACACAAGTAAGCTCATCTAGCTCTGAACAGATTGTGAGACAACGACTTTGATCAGCATTGAGTAAGGGAACGCCCAGAGCGCCGGAGATGCGATCGCGATCGCATCTCCATCTAACAACAGCTCTCAACTCTTCTCAGTGCCTAGCAACCTAGCATACTCGCTTGTGATGATTCCATAACACGAACAGGAAGCGGCTTCTAATTTCTGCCGATTCAGGATGGTAATTCTGCCCCGGTTGTAGCCAATCAGCCCTACCTGTTGAAAGCGGTTAGCCGCCTCCGTGACACCCGAACGTCTTACACCCAGCATCTTAGAGATAAATTCCTGAGTCAGCCGCAACTCGTTTGACCCTACAAAGTCACAGACGAGTAGTAGCCAACGGGCAAGCCTCTGATCGAACTGATGGAGGCGGTTGCAGGCAGCGTTTTGTGAGGCTAGAGCGTACAGCGCTTGCGTGTACCGCAGCAGCAAACTTTGCAGTGAGCCACCCTGGTCAAACTCGGTTTTAAGTAAGCTTGCCTCCATCTTCATGCCACACCCTGCTAGCTGCACCATTGCGGTTGTGATCGCGATGTTGTCTCCCAAAGCGGCGGGGATACCCACTATCCCCTCATTACCCACTAAGCCGACTTCGACCGTCGAGCCTTCTTCGGGAGTGGACAGCAAAGAAACTATTCCGCGATGGGGAAATAGACGTATTCAATTGATTCACCCCTCTTGTGAAGGACTTGCCTCCCAGAGAGCGAGACGAACTCTAGATGGGAAGGCGCTGGTACTTAGCATCTGGCAGAGCAGCTAGCAGTCGATTGACTGCCTGGGGTGAGGCTTCGGACATCGAGTATTAGGAATCTCCTATTTTTTCATGGAATCGTTGTTATAAAAACAACTTACGGCATCAGGAGAAGAATTTAGGTTTTAGTCCGAATGTCAAAAGGGGTTTGTTCACTAGGAACTGAAAAGATGGCTCTTTTATGCTAAATAATTGAAAGTCGGTGCCGCGTCTACCGCTAGCGGTAGACGCGGCACCGCGCTAATAGGTGGGGGTACTGTTCCAGACTCGCATCTTAAGCCAATCGACAATCGTTGGAGGGAGGTCTTAAAGAAAGCACTCTTGAGAAATGACATCTAATGATTAACGCTAGAATAGTTCAAGCAACCCTCCTAATTTAAAACTAAAAATTGATTCATTAAAATAATAATTCTATAGAAGGATGCCTGATAGACCACAGTATATTAACCTAATCTAGAACATCAATTTTTTAATGAATAATAAACCTCATTAAAAGTGCGTATAAAATCAAACTTTTGGCTGCTTTGGTACACCTTTTGGTAGAGTTATGAAACTATAGAGTTTAGTAATTAGCCCTATAGGAAAAAAGTTGCCATTATAGGATTTAAACAAAGCATTTTTTAAGAGATTTGTTGTCGGAAATGCTCTCAGATGAAGGTAGCGATTTAGTTCCCGTTAACTCTTTTAATATTGCTATACAGTATGTTCGGGCAACAAGAAGATCAGATTTTAGTAGAAGCGAGTCCTCTCCCGATTCAGGAAATCCCAGAGGATAGGGCATTAACAGAGACGAAACTGCCTGCAACTGTAACCCCGGATCTTAAAATTCCCAAGGCAGAAATTCGGACAAGCCTCAAGGCATTAACTACCGAAGGAGCCTTCGCTACGGTCTTTTACAGTATCATTGGCGGCGCGTTGCTCAGTAATTTCTTGCTGGATCTCGGTGCCAGTACAGTAGAAATCGGTCTGCTCGCCTCGATTCCCCAACTGACAAATCTGCTGCAACCGCTGGGAGCCTTTCTGGGAGACCGAATCAAGAGCCGCCACTGGTATTCCTTCTTGATTTTCGGCTCGTCGCGGCTGCCGTGGTTGCTGATTGTGCCAGGGATTTGGTTGGTCAGCACATCTCGTATCCAGCCGCGCCAGTTGGTGTTGTTGACATTGGCAATTATCTGCCTGAGTAATTTCATGGAAGCTTTGGGTCGTGCTTCCTTTCTCAGCTGGATGGCTGTGTTAGTACCAGAGCGATTGCGGGGGCGGTATTTTGGCTTACGCAATAGTGTTGTGACGTTGACCAATCTCATCGGCGTGCCGCTGCTGGGTCTAACGGTATCGAAGTGGCCCGGTGGTTCGCTCCAAGGATTCGGTGCAGTCTTGGTTCTGGGAGTTGTGTTCGCAACACTCAGCCTCGTCTTTCAGTTCTGGATAACTGATGTCAATCCGCAGCTAGTACACGCCGCCGATTCGGATACAGACCACAGCTCGCCCTGGAGGAAAATTTTTAGCTTCCTCAAGGATGGCAATTTTTTGAGGTTTTTGTTTTACTCAGCCTTGTGGAGCTTTGCGGTTAACATCAGCGCTCCCTTCTTTAACCTCTACTTGCTGGGAGACCTCAACCTAGATGTGAGCGTGGTAACGCTCTATAACAGTTTGGGAGCTGGTGCTAACTTGCTGATGCTGATGTTCTGGGGCAAACTGGCTGACCGGATTGGCAATCGCCCACTGATGATAAGTGTGGGAATCTTGGTGGCTCTGACGCCTTTACTGTGGCTAGAAGCTGGAACCGCTCCAATTTTCCTTTGGGCCTGGTTTCCTTTGTTGCATATCTTGGGTGGTGCGACTTGGGCGGCGATTGACCTATGCAGCGGTAATCTGATGATGGGAGTGACACCGCTACGCAATCAGTCGATTTACTTTGCGATCGCGGCGGCGGTTCCTGGTATTACTGGAGCAATGGGAATCGCTGCTGGCGGCTATGTCGCGACTGTGACTGATTTTGGTGGCTTGCCTACGGCGTTTGCTCTGTCTGCCGTCCTGCGGCTTCTCGCCCTCCTGCCCTTAGTTTTTGTTCACGAACGGCGCTCTGTGCGTGTGCGTCAGCTAATGAAAGTCCTGATCCCAACACTCAAGCGGCAAGCAGGAGCAATTCAAGCAGGACGCACCAGTTTGAAACCATTACCATTAATAGAATCTGAAAAGGAAGGTTCACCTGCAAGCTCATCCGCTCAGTCTTAAGATGATGAACTATGAACTAGGCGGCTCTCCTCCCATATTTTAAAAGAGATGGGAGGAGAGCCGCCTTCTTTGATACCCAAACCTGTCACGAAATCTATCTTAGTGGGGATGTTTCAAGAAACAAAAAAAGTAAATTTTTCTATTTCGGGTATAATGTAGCGTATGTTACAGAAATATACCCATGAATCCTCTATCTACAGGATTACTAAACGGGGCAGGAATAGTAGTTGAATTTCAACAAACCGAGAAAGATTTAGGATTAAAAGTCCAACCAGAGGATAAGGCATTATCCGAGACGGTACTTCCTGCAAAGCCGCCCTTTAAAATTCCCAAGGCAGAAATTCGGACAAGCCTGCGGGCATTAACGACCGAAGGAGCCTTGGCTACGGTCTTTTACAGTATTATCGGCGGCGCGTTGCTCAGTAATTTCTTGCTGGATCTTGGTGCCAGTGCCGTTGAAATTGGTATGTTCGCCTCCATTGCCCAGCTGACGAATCTATTGCAACCCCTGGGAGCCTATCTGGGAGACCGCATCAACAGCCGCAACTGGTATTCCCTGTTGATTTTCGGCACCTCGCGGCTGCTGTGGTTGCTAATTGTGCCAGGGATTTGGTTGGTCAGCACATCTCGTATCCAGCCGCACCAGTTGGTGCTGTTGACATTGGCAATTATCTGGGTGGCTAATATCTTGGAAGCTTTGGGTCGTGCTTCCTTTTTCACCTGGGTAGCTGTGTTAGTACCAGAGCGATTGCGGGGGCGGTATTTTGGCTTCCGCAATAGTGTTGTGAACTTGACCAATCTCATCAGCGTGCCGCTGCTGGGTGTAGCGGTATCGAAGTGGCCCGGTGGAGCGCTCTCTGGCTTCGGTGTGGTCTTGGTTGTGGGAATTGTGCTGGGGATAATCAGTCTCGGCTTTCACTTCTTGATGACTGATGTGAACCCAAAGCTAGTACACGCCGCCGCTGAGGATACAGAGCAAGGGGCATCCGGGGAGAGAGTTTTTAGCTTCCTCAAGGATGCCAATTTTTTGAGGTTTCTTCTTTACTCAGGCTTGTGGAGTTTCGCGGTTAATGTCAGCGCTCCCTTCTTTAACCTCTTCTTGCTGGGCGATCTCAAGCTAGATGTGAGCGTGGTAACGCTTTATGGCAGCTTGGGAGCTGGTGCTAACTTGCTGATGCTGATGTTCTGGGGTAGACTGGCTGACCGGATCGGCAATCGCCCGCTGATGATAATGGTAGGAATTTTGGTGGCTTTGACACCTCTACTGTGGCTAGAAGCTGGAACTGCTCCAATTTTCCTTTGGGTTTGGTTCCCCTTGTTGCACATACTCGGCGGTGCGACGTGGGCGGCGATTGACCTGTGCAGTGGTAATCTGATGATGTCGGTGACACCGCTACGCAATCAGTCAATTTATTTTGCTGTTGCGGCGGCGGTTCCTGGTATCACTGGAGCAATCGGAATTAGCATTGGTGGCTATGTCGCGACTGTGACTAATTTGGGTGGCTTACCAATGGTGTTTGCTCTGTCAGCCGTCCTGCGCCTGTTTGCCCTGCTGCCCTTAGTTTTTGTTCATGAGCAGCGTTCTATGCCTCTGGGTCAGCTAATGCGAGTCCTGTTCCCAGTCACACAGCCAACAAAGCTGATTGCAGCAAAGGAATAAGTTTGCTCCTAAACCCTTGCCTAATCCGGGTCTTGTCCCTGCTGCCGCATCTCACATTCTCGGATAAATTGCGCGATCGCATTTTTCCGATCTTCTGTTAACTCGCTTGTTTCATCGAGGTGGCTAATTCTCTCAAGGATCAAGGATGGTTCGAGATAGGGTTCAACCCACTTAGGGTCAAGTCTGTAGCCTGTTTTCTGCGTCCCGTCCGACCCATACTCACTACAATCTTTTTGCAGGAACTTCTCCAAGAAATTAACTAGCCCTTCGTCATTATCAATAATCTTTTCAACCCATCGCTTGACTTCCTCTTCTCCTGCCCAACTTTGCCAATAGTGTAATTTTTCAGATAGCTTTGGGGCTTCCAGCAGGGAGTTTTGTTGTGCAGCATCTCGCAGCCGCTTCAAGGCTATTTCTTCAAGTTCTTTAAGGTGTTCTACGCTCTGGAGCCATTCCTCTTCGGGGATAGATTCATCGGCTTCATACTTACCTTGTTCCTGACCCAAGGTTGCTACTTCGCGCACAATTATGGATAAGGCGTTACCGTTTGACATTGCCTCTTTCAAGGTTTCAAACCGTGCTTGTTCGTCAATCCGACGCAACAGTTGAGAGATAAGGCGTTCAATTCTAATGTCATTGCCAAAATCAAACATCCCCTGCGGTTCGTCTTCCGGAGGTAAAAGCTGGTCGCCGACATCCAACAAAGCTTTCACAATTGAAGGAATGCAATGGGTAGGAATTTCTTTTTCAGTGTAATCCTCAAGCTGTTCAAGAAATGCCCGAACTTGCGTCGTGCCATCAGAGCGTTTTTGATGAGCGAGTTCTACAAGAATTTCCCCAAATGCGTTTGCATCTTTTGCCAAGGCAAAGATTGCTTTAATCTCAGCATCAGAGAATTCATCTTGTGTTAGTACCAGGCGGAAGTAGTTGGGAAATATATCTAAGCTACAAATACGTAATTGCTTGCGCCATATTGACTCGTCTTGTGCAGGGGAGGAGGTATTACGCCAAACGGCTTCTAATTTAGGAAAAAGGTGCAATAGCAGCAGTTTGATTGGTTCTTTATCCTCATTTTCAAACTGAGCCAGCCACGAATGGTGAAAATCTTTGATTTCGTCTAATGTCGGAATTAGATAACCTTTGGTCTTTGCGGTTCCCCCAAAGAATGTAGGATTTTTGCGGATTATGTCATATATCATTGGGCGAAAGGCTCGCAGGGACTCAATAGCAATGAAATCAACTGAATTTACCTCACCTTTTACCCCTGGATATGTCACAGTTAAGAGGTTGGTCAGGCGAACAATGTCGCGGGGATTGGTAATAAAGTGGTCTATCCCTTGTAAGTAAACATTGCCCCAGCGATTTTGATTGAATAGTTCTTTTGGCGTGTCAGCCAGTATGCCATTGAGTTTTTCAGAAAGTAGCCTGCGGAGTGAGGTTTTATCTGGGAGGGGTAACTCAAAAGAAGCTTGAACAATCTGCGAAAGGTAGGTCTCTCCAGGTATAGGTTGTGTATTTCCAAGGGTTTTGATGACAACTTCTTGATCGAAAACAAGCAAATAGACAACGTTAGTAAAGTTGGGAATTGATTTAATAAGATAAAATAATTGACTAATCTCTTCAGCGGAGAGCCTGTCAATATCGTCAATGGTTACTACGATTCGCGGATGCTGCTGTTCGAGTGTATCTTCGACTTCTTCTTTTAAGTCAGAAGTCTCCTTTTCTTTATCGTCAAATAATCTTACGAGTGCATTACTAGCTTGAGCATAAGGAAGAGGAATTTCAGAAACAACTTTAGCAAGATCGGTTATTCGACTTATGAAGCCTTTGGGGACAGCTTTGAATTTGCTCAAAACTGTCTGTAATTCGTTAATAAAGCGCCTTGTGATGTCTTCGCCCCCTGAAAATAACCAGGGATTAAAAGGGACGATAATAGGTTGTTCGTTCTTTGGCTTTTGCTGGAGATAGTACGTTAAGAAGTTCAATAGTGTCGATTTGCCAAAACCTGAGGAACCGTAAACTGCAATAACGAACCCTTCAGGAAAGTTCATTTGGCAAATACTGTCTGCAAGATGTTTGGCAAAGGGTGCATATCCTAATCGGTCTTGTTTCGGCTCGATTAAGGCGTTGTCTGCCGATGGGTCACTAAAATCCTCTGGCAAGACCTTTGAATCGTTCTTTGTTTGAGCCATGCAGTCTCTCTCTTTGTTAACTAAGGTGTCCTTGCCATTGAACGTTCGTTTAATTAACACCCCCCTGGCGTGCTGAGTGTGGGGTGTTGCATTACGTCCTAATTATGCGATCGCTTATCTTTATACCAATGCCCATAAAGTATCATCAATGAAGCTCTGCTCTTGTCTACTGTTCGATGGACATTAGCATTAAGGCTGGTTGTGTAGAAGGAACACATTGTCAGTGTTCTAGCAACCTAGCGTACTGACTTTTGATGATTCCATAACACGAACAGGAAGCGGCTTCTAATTTCTGTCGATTCAGGATGCTTATTCTGCCACGGTGGTAGCGAATCAGTCCTGCCTGTTGAAGGCGGCTAGCCGCCTCCGTGACCCCCGGACGTCGTACACTCAGCATTTGAGCCATAAATTCTTGAGTTAGCTGCAACTCGTTTGACTCTACAGTATCAGAGACGAGCAGTAGCCAACGGGCAAGTTTCTCATCGATTTGATGCAGGCGGTTACAAGCCGCATTTTGTGAGGTTAGAGCGTACAGGGCTTGCGTGTACCGCAACAGCAAGCTTTGCAGTACACCACCCTGTCCAAACTCAGTTTTAAGTAAGCTTGCCTTCATCCTCATGCCTGAGTCTTCTCGCTGCACGAGTGCGGTTATGGTCGCGATGTTGTCTCCCAAAAGGTCGGGCATACCTGTAACTCCGTCATTACCCACTATGCCGACTTCGACGTTCGAGCCTTCTTCCGTAGTCGCAATCAAAGAAACTATTGCACGATGGGGGAAATAGACGTATTCGATTGATTCGCCTCTTTTGTAAAGGACTTGCTTGAGAGGAAGCGGAACGTTTTCTAGATGTGGAACAAGGCGCTGGTACTCAGCTTTTGGCAGAGTGGCTAGCAGCCGATTGACTGGTTTGAGTGGAACTTTGGGCATGAGGTCGCGAGGAATTTCCTCGCCTTGAATGTTTTTAGAAAAAACAACTAACAGTATCAGGAGAAGAATTTAGACTCTAGTCCGAATGTCAAAAGGTGTTTATTTACCAGTAAGTTAGAACTTGGCTCTTGTATGCTGCATAATTAACCGTCTGTGCCTAGCAACCTAGCGTACTCGCCGTTAATGATTTCATAACACTCACACGAAGCCGCTTCCAAGTCTTCCCGATTCAGGATGGTAACATTGCCACGGGTGTAGCGAATCAGTCCTGACTGTTGAAGCGTGTGAGCCGCTTCCGTGACACCCGCACGTCGTACACCCAGCATCTGGGCGAGAAATTCATGAGTGAGCTGCAACTCGTTTGACCCTACACGGTCACAGACGAGCAGTAGCCAACGAGCAAGTCTCCCCTCCAGATAATGGAGGCGATTGCAGGCAGCGCTTTGCGTGACGAAGGCGTGCTGTGCTTGTATGTACCGTAGCAGCAGACTTTGCAGTACACCACCCCGCCCAAACTCGCTTTTAAGCACGCTTGCCTTCATCCTCATGCCAGCGCCTGCTAGCTGCACCATCGCGGTTGTAGTTGCGATGTTGTCTCCCAAAGCGGCGGGCATACCTGTAACTCCGTCATTACCCACTAAGCCCACTTCGATCATCGAGCCATCTGCCATCGTTGTGAGCGCAGAAACTATTGCATTCTGGGGGAAATAGACATATTCAATTGGTTCACCAACCTCTTGAAGGACTTGCTTAAGAGAAAGCGAGACTTGATCTAGATTGGGAAGAAGGCGTTGGTACTCAGCCAGAGGCAGAGCAGCAAGCAGTCGATTGACTGCTTGGGGTGAAGCGTTAGACATTGGGTATTACGAATCTCCTAGGGTTAACCCGTTGCAAGAAACAACTGACGGCACGGGGAGAGGAATTTATACCCTAGTCCGAATGTCTTGAGGTGTTTGATGACCAGTAAGTTAGAACCTGGCTCTTATATTGTAGCAAACTGAAATTCTGTGCCGCCTCTACCGCAAGCGGTAGAGGCGGCACAGAGCCAAGAGGTGGGATTATAAAGGGTTGCGATCGCGTTAGCGTCAGCGAGGCGTTAGCAAGGGGGCTGCTGCTTACAGTAGATCGCGTTAGCGCAGCTTTCTGGAAAGCGATCGCGGAGCATCCCAATGAAAGTAAATTGCCCACAGACTTCGTTTGTATAGCTGCGATTTTCAAGATGTTGTTGGCGAATTCGGAAGACCTAACCCCCCAGCCCCTTCCCTGCAAGGGAAGGGGGAGTCCGGAAGCCCCTCTCCGATCAAGGGGAGGGGTCACAACCTTCGCTAGACCAACAACATCTTTTCAATCGCCAGATATTTTTGCTTGCATTGGAATGCACTCGCGATCGCAAACTTAGATAGCGTCAACTATTCTAGGTTCGCACCTTAAGCCAATCGACAATAGTTGGAGGAAGGTTTCGCTGCACTTTACTGCTGACGTACATCCCAATATGCCCAACTGGGAAGGAACGCACGGTGTAGTCTTCGCTCCCAATGTACTTCTCAAGAGCCAAGGAAGATGCTGGGGGAACTAGATGATCTTGCTCGGCGTAAATGTTCAAAATCGGGATGCGAATATTCTCCAGATTCACTCGCTTCTCTCCAATCTCGACCTCACCTTTAATCAGTTTGTTTCCCTGGTAGAAATCCTTCATAAACTGTCGATAAGCCTCTCCAGCTTGGTCAGGACTATCGAAAATCCACTTTTCCATGCGGAGAAAGTTGAGCAGCTTGTCCTCTGATTCGATAGTATCCAAAAGGTCAATATACTTCTGAATTCCTAACTGGAACGGCTTCAGCAGCAAAAACTCTAAGTTCATGAAGTCGCCGGGGATGTTACCCAGAGTATCTACCATTAGATCCACGTCTAGCGCTTGTGATCCTAGAGTGCTTCCACCCCAAACATTGAGCAGTCCCTCCTGGATGTGAAAATCAACCGGAGTGACCATAGTAATCAGGTTTTTCACCTTCTCTGGGTAAATGGAACTGTAGCAGAGACTAAAAGCGCCCCCTTGACAAATGCCTAACAGGTTGATTTGCTCTAAGTTGTGGCGATCGCGTACTACGTCCACACAGTTATTGATATAACCATTGATGTAGTCCTCAAGAGTTAAAAAGCGATCGCTTCGACTGGGATAACCCCAGTCAGTTATATATACATCCATGCCAAGATTGAGCAAATTGGCAACAAGCGATCGCCCTTCCTGCAAATCGACGATGTAGGGACGGTTGACTAAAGCGTAAACAATGAGGATAGGAATATTCAGCGAATGCTCCACCTTTGGTGTGAAGCGGTACAGCACCACCTTATCTTCCCGATAAACTTCTTCCTTGGGTGTCACCCCAATCTGAATGTCCTCCTCGCGCAGGCGGCTGAAGCTCTCGACACCCTTAAACAGTTTTTGGGTTAGCTCGGTAAAATCGTGCATTGCATCCTCAAGACTCGCTGCGTTGGGATTCTCCTAAAGCTTTTTTAAGGCTTTTGATTTCCTTACGCAGCTCGTAGACGTTGCGGTGAATTTCATCAACTTCGCTGCGAGTTGGTAAGTTATTCATCTTCAGAAACACTTCCATTAGCTGTTGCTGCTGGAGCCTGTAGGTCATGGCTGCATTCAAGAATTTCCCCTGAATCTCAAGGGCATTCTCTGAACGGAACGTCTGTGCGAATGCCTGGTCAAATACCCTACTCCAGACTTGCTGAAATTGCCGCCAGTTCTGAAGCGTTTCGCCCTTTTCCTGGGAGGATGCCAATCGCATCAGCTGCTCAAAGGCTCTCATCCAGACATCGACCAGCACTAGCTGATAGTCAAAGCTCGCTTTATAGAAGTTTGTCCAGGCATCAAAGCTTTTAAGCAGTTTGTTGTTGAACTCACGGGTATATCCCAGACTTGGGCTTTGCAGTAAGTTGCCAGTCTGTTGATAGTCCCAGTAGAGGTTGTTCAGCTCTATTGATGCAACATCGCCGCCCATCGCCTGAGTTACCATTTCTAGTGACTGGCGCAGTGGTTCTACCCACTGACCTAACTTTTGCAGCCCCTCCGCATAAAGAAGCCATAACTCGACCTGATTTTGAATACCGTTGACTGTAGCAGGCGTTTCGGGAGTTGTCACAGGTTTAATAAAATCAATCCAGCTTTCCCGAATTTTCTTTTGAGTCTCAGCCCACGTTTTCACCAGATTCTCAGTCTGTTCGACCCAGTAAGTAGCGTCTTTTTCCATTGTTGCTGAACTATTGGTGACGTAAGTGGGCAAAATTAATCTTAGATTTTTTCCTGTGGCAAGTTCGTCACCGTAGGTATGATTAGTGGGAATGCGATCGCATATTACTTGCATAGCCCATTTCTCGTTGTGAGAATCAGCACGCAGCTTGGTACGTGTGTAATTGTGCTATTCATCACCATTTATTGCCTTATAACCGGATTGCCAACAGCGTTGGCCAATCTCAAAAATAACGTCTTCAGCCTTCCACTTCGGCTTGGTTAGATAGAGTTCGGCGACCTTCTGTTTCCTAGATGTAGAATGCTTAACTTAATCCTATGTTGGTCAGCCGCCGATTCATACCCCTACTTAGTCCAAAGGGAAGATTTAGTCAATAAAAAAAATTAGTAATTATTAAATCAATGAACTTAATGCGCTAGTTTTCTAGCCGATCTTATGGAAACCATTTACGGGAATATACAAGGAGTAAAATCTAGTTACATCAAGCAACTACAGCGCCTGTACGAGCAACGGCAACCCTCCCATAGCCTAACTACTCCCGAATTCGCCCAAACTCTAGCAGCAATCAGTACAGAGATTCACCACCCCGTCTGCTGCTACCTCAATCGGCGTGGGCAAGTAATCCGAGTTGCAGTCGGTACGCCAAGCCAAACTCAAATCCCGCCCCAAGACCTTCCCCGGCATAGCGCGGAACGCCTGAGTGGGATTCGCTGCATTGCCACTCAACTTAAATTAGAGCCACCTGACCCAGCCACACTGACAGCAATGGCACGGCAGCGCTTAGACGCTTTGGTGTTAATCCCCACTGGCAACGGAGCGGGACGACGGGACGGTGAAGCCACAGGCTTAGTCAAGGAAGCTTACCTAGCTCACCTTGTACCCGAACAAGAAACGCCTTGGATTGTTTCTCCTCCCCTCAGCCTAGATGAGCTGAACGAACAAGACTTTGACGACTTAGTTGATGAATGGGAAATCGAGTTCTCTGAATCAAGCGATGGAAAATCGCAATTCCAAGTAATTGAATCCGATTCTGACAAAGTGTTACTGGTTGGGTTGATGACCGAGGACGTGTCTCCCCAACGGTTTCAAGATGGACTTGAAGAACTGATTCGATTAGTTGATAGTGCTGGAGGAGAGGTATTAGAAACAATACAACAAAAGCGAAGTCGCCCCCATCCTCAAACGGTTGTCGGTCAAGGAAAAATTGAAGAAATTGCCCAACGTGCTTATCAGCTAGGAGCCAACTTAATCGTTTTTGACCGAGATATTTCTCCTTCCCAAGCACGAAACCTGGAAGAGCAGATTAACATCCGAGTCGTAGACAGAACTGAAATAATTCTGGATATCTTCGCTCAACGCGCTCAATCCCAAGCGGGTAAATTGCAAGTGGAACTGGCGCAACTGGAATATATGCTGCCTCGGCTCAGGGGTCGAGGTCGGGAAATGTCCAGGCTTGGAGGCGGAATTGGTACCAGAGGGCCGGGTGAAACCAAACTAGAAACTGAGCGGCGAACGATTCAACGCCGAATCGCCCAACTTCAGCAGGAAGTTAACCAATTACAAGCCCATCGCTCCCGGTTGCGACAACAACGACAACAGCAAGAAATTCCCTCTATTGCGTTAGTCGGTTATACCAATGCGGGTAAATCGACGCTACTAAATGCGTTGACTCATGCCGAAGTTTATACAGCAAATCAACTATTTGCCACCCTCGACCCGACAACGCGAAAACTGGTAATTACAGATCCAAACACTCAAGATCGGAGGTCTCTTCTGCTTACAGACACGGTAGGGTTTATTCACGAACTCCCGCCACCTCTAATGGATGCTTTCCGCGCCACCCTGGAGGAAGTAACTGAGGCGAATGCGTTGCTTCATGTGGTCGATGTGTCCCATCCAGCTTGGGAAAGCCATATCCGTTCAGTGATGGATGTGCTAGCAGAAATGCCTACTCTTCCTGGTAAAGCTTTGATTGCTTTTAACAAGGTCGATAAAGTAGATAGCGAAAACTTGGCTTTAGCTCAACAAGAGTTTCCTGAAGCCGTGTTTATTTCCGCAACTGGACGCTTAGGTTTAGAGACGCTACGCCAGCGATTGGTGCAACTAATTGACGAAGCTGGTTCACAGACTCCACTTATGAAAATGTGAATATTGCTGCTCGTAAGTTGAATTATCTAGCTGCCTTTCTGGATATGTCAACCAATTACTACGAGCATACGGCTAGGCAAGTTGTAGCGAGGAATTTGATTTTACGACCAGCACAAGTAAAGGCAAAGACAAAAAGAAATAACACAAGGAAAAAGGAAAAAAAGAAAGATGAACCAGAGTGCGATCGCACTCTGCTTAATCTTCCCGAAATTTATCAAGGGCGATCTGTCTTGCGGCGGATCGCTTCGCTATCGCTTTTGTGCATTCTTCGCTATCCTAGGGGACGTGACGAATTTCCGATTTATTTCAAGTATTTAGGCGATGGAAGAAATTCTTCAGATAGTCAAAAAAGTCACTCTGGCGCTAGTTGGTGGTGGAGCAGCGTTTTTAGCTTTCTATCTGGCACTGTTTTTTTCGATTATGGTTCTGGTTCCTACCAGTTCTCCAAATCAACTAGAAGAATGGACAAACACTGTAGTGACAGTGTTTGGTATCAAATTAACTGTACTCTCGCTACAACGATTGAAAGGGGCCGCCATTGGTATCAGTATTGTCCTTCCCCTTGCTGCCGTTGCTTGGTTTTCACTCCGAGCATTCATTCACCAACGGTAGTAACAACAAATAATTTGCGCTCCGACAGCAGTTGAACAAAACAGAGGTTGCGTTTCCAACGCCCAACCCAATCTATGGGCTTTGTTGCGATCGCGCTGGCAAGTTAAGATTAATTCTGTAACTTTTTGTAAAAGGCACTTACTCCTAAAAATTAGGTTATAGCAGTCCTAAATGATTCGTGAATGCGAGATCCCGGACTTCTCTAAGAAGTCCGGGATCTGAAGGGCTGGCTCACAACGCAAATAGGATTGCTATAGAGAGGTAAACATCTACTAGAAAAAGGAGCTATCGTGAGTCAATCTATTTCTAAATTGGTGGATACCCTGCCAACTAGCAGCATGACCGTTTATATGCTGCGATCGCTCGATTTTGTCGTTCCTGGTGAGTGGCAAAACGTCGTGGGGTTTGAAAACACCATCCGTGCGGTGACAGGTGTTACCGACAGAGACTTGATTGAGGAGATTGGCGACAGAGCGATCGCGCTGTACAACGATCCAACGGAAGTTTATCAACAAACCTTATGGCTTTACCAAACAATTGACCGTGCCGATAGCGCTATCGGTGCAGCAGCACTGGCGAACAAAGTTGGCGAGAAAATCAGCTTCTTGAATTTTTTAAACCAGCTTACTCCCAAACCTGATACTGTACAAGCCATTGATTTGTCCCTAAAGCTGGTAGTAGAGTTGATTGCCTTTTGTCGGTTGCACGGAATTCCTACCAGCATTGAAGCATTTAGAACTTCTTTAGGAAACTATCACAATGAATCCATAATGCGGATGGCGGCGCTAGTTGCCGTTGATGGATTGATTCCTCTTGGCCCTGACTTCATCCTCAAAGCTCAATCAATTCTCGCTCAGCTCAATCCTTCGCAATTAGAAGGAAATACAGCCTATCAAAGTATCAACACTGCAATTCCTGGCGGTACTACGGCTGGTAAATTAGGCTTCATTGGTGAGAGTTTTGCCTCAGTTAACGGCTGGATGAGTAACTTTGTTGCATCTCATGGGTTAACGCCAGAAAACGTTGTTACTCACTTACAACAGTTTATGAATACTGCTGATAGTAAGTTGGATTATCTAGCTGCCTTTCTGGATATGTCCACTAATTACTACGAGCATACGGGTACCCAAACTGTGGCTCGAAATTTGATTTTACGAGCAGCAGAAGAAACTAAAGGTAAAGACAAAAAGAAAAAGCACAAGGAAAAAGAAAAGGAAAAGAAAAAAGATAAAAAAAAGAAAGACTAACGAGAGCGCGATCGCTCCTTATTCTCTCAAAGCTTATCGAGTGCGATCGCACAAAGCGCACCAGGGGAGCGATCGCATTGATGTCGCCAGCGATGAGAAAGTATAAAACTGGTGGGTTTGGTGGGTCTAGAAGGGTTGGATTTTAACAAAATTAGATGTTGGGTTGACGCAGGAAACCCAACCTACGGGCGATTTGCGATCATCGCACTATAATTGATTAGAGCTTTTACCAAGGCACGATCAACTAGGTTTCTTTCCTATAGGATGTGATGAGCTAGAGCGAGGAGCCATCAAACACCATTACATAGCTAGTGTTGCGTTTCCAACGCTCAAACCAACCTACTGATAAGCTGTCAATTGGGAGAGCGCGATCCCCTTTATGCGAGCTTGGCTGCCACAAAGGCAGTAAGGGATTAAACTGCAAAGACCATATAATTCCTATTCCTTATGCTGAATCGAGAAAAATCTTGCCGAAACAATGATTATAAAAATTTCTTTTGTAAAGCAGATAAGGTAGACAATTTATTTGATCTCAATAAAGGGATGACTTATAAAGACGTTATTAATCAATATATTTCGCTTCAAAATAAAAAGTCACCCAAAGATGTTGTTATTCATTTTCCAATCAATCTAGCTGCTGAATTTCAGCCAATTTCAAAAACAATTTCAATAAATACACCTCTCAAGGGAGATGAGATTCCATCGAAACTTCTAACCGTTCAGATGTGCCTGCTAAGCATGGATTCTCCTGAGAAAACTTTAGTTTATTCAATTACTCCAAAACCAGAAGCAAAGCTAATTAAAGCAGAATTAGACTTCATACCCTTACAGTTATTTATAGAAGAACTTGACTTTGAAGTAAAAATTCTGCATGGAAGAGATTGGTATGAGGCAAAGACGAAACATTACCCAACGCTCAACATTGTCATTTATTGCTTTTCGGGAAAACAAAGTATCTTTAAGCTCTTCCGTCGCTACACACTAGATAAGGCTAAGAGCCAATCCAGAGTAGGTGGGGCTGGACTTCAAGAACTTTTAAAGCAAGTTAAAAGTGGATTTCTCAATGAATCAAACTCATACTTGCACGCAGGTAATAAGACCTGGTTAAATCAATCTATTGAACTTCCCTACCTGTTAATAGCACCAATTTTTTCGACGGACTCCGGTTGTTCCTCAATTAGACAAAAGTTTAAAGTCAGTGTCGAATTTATAGATGTATGTGCTATTCACGGGAATGGCAAAGATTTATCAGAAGTTGCCTCTAATGTTAAATCAATATACATACCCAAAATTAACAAAGAAGATGAAGATAACATCCAAGATATTTACGAGCGTGACTGGGAGCGTTTTTTAGGGTTTGCCAAATCAAAATGTATCTATTATGACATTTTGGTGAAATACAATGAAAAGATGCAAACAGTCTATCATGACTTGTCTGTGCCAGATTTTAAACCTCCGAAGCTGACAATTGGTGCTACAGTTAGAAATTTACTAAAATCTGCTGTTATTAATAAAGTTAAACAAGTTAATCCAGAAATTGCTCCAATAAAAATTAAAGATTTAGTCGAAAAATTAATGCGGTATGGTTCTTCTAAGCACTTACAAGCATTATTTGAAAATGAAGTATCAGAAAAATTTAGAGGCAAGCAAGACAGAAAATCCCAAAAAGAAAAACAAAATAGGCTAAATGAAAAGCTTTTGCTGACAAAAGTAATTGGCGGGCGAACTTGCTGTGGGCAACCTTTATATATTTCTAAGTTTGATGAGAAGGAAGTTATTTGCGACTCAGATATTAAGCAAGCTTATCCAACAGTTATAAAACAGCGTGAGCTTCCACTGGGTTATTTAGAAGTAGTTAGAGACATACCACTTAAAGAATACATAGAAAAACATCGCGGGAATGCAGCAGAAAATTTAGAACTTGTTTATGTAACTGTTGAAGGGGGAGAACTACCAGAGTCGCAAAACTTTCTTCCATCAGTGACATACAGAACGTCAAAATATTTGAATGAAGAGGAGAGTATAGAGCCTAGCGACACCCGTATTTATACTCATCAAGTTATTCAATCGCCCTTTACAACTTCTACTTTTTATTGGTTAGATTACGTTGCTACGCCTCAACTTAGAAAGTATATCAAAGAGAATGGGAAAGTTTTAATCGGAGGTTACTATCCCAAAGACAAATTTGTACCTTTAGAAAATTTAGCCGAAAATTTGGATACTTTCGATGAAGAGCAAAAATGGACAAAGGTTGCACTAGGAGAAATACTTGTTAATAAACTTATCAAATTACGGAGCGAAAATAAGAAGAAAAGTCAGGGAGGTACGGATGAAAGCGAAGCAATGAATAATCTTTACAAGCTGATGAACAACACAATTTACGGTGCGTTCTCCAGCAGAAATTTCGACATTTGTAATCCCATCGTAGCCAACAATGTAACCAGCGATGTTCGCTTGATGGTTTGGTGTTTGGAAACGGCTTTGGGAGGCTTTCAAACGATAACTGATGGAGTGTCCTGGTGTCTGAATCGTGTGCTGGTGGGAAGAAACACACGGTATAAACCTCAACCTCTTCACTCACGCCACCACTTAGTTCATCGCTTACCTTGTCAGACTGCTGAAGAGCGCTGCCGCCAAGGCTGGAATTGGGCGGCTATAGGGAATGCAAAGAGTTATCAATGGCGCGATGCTGATATTCTAGAGTTACGTCAAGGTGAATCAAGTTTCATTGAACACTGCCAGATGTATGACGATGATGGCAAACCTAAACGACATCCTCTACTTAAATGTATAGATGAAGAGTTAATTCCAAAACATATTAAAGCTTGTTTCCCCAAAGATTTTATCGAAAAATTTATAGATAAGCTTAAATTTGAAGTTGAATCTAAAGGTTTATACACCAGCCTTACTACCGATGGGGCAGCAAACTATCTCTTGACGCCGCCGAAGTCATACCCAAAACCAGACAACGAGCCAATTATTAAGCGTCGAAGTCATAAGACTAAACAAGGAAAAGGAAAGGAAGTATTTACAAAATACTACCTGCAAGATATATGCCATAATCCAGAGCGCGTTACAATTCCGATGCCTTATACCGACTATGAGATGGTATCGTGTGGAGATTATAAACAGCGATACGAGTCTCATTACAAGTATTCAATATTAATACCTGGGGACTATGAGCCAAAGGTCAAGAGTTTTCAAGCCTTCCAACTCTATCAATTCACCTTCCGCACGCACGATCAATACGAAAAATTCAGAAAAGAACATGGAAAAGCCAGAAAGAAATATGGTTTGTCGGCAGAGCGATATCACTTGTGCTTAGGCGAGAACGGTGAAGTGGATAATGATAACTGTCATATCAACTACAAACAAATGCTGGAAGAGTATGACAGTGCGCTATGTCCTCAGAAAGTAAAAAGGTCTTCTGACTCAAAGCTATATCCTACTTACCGCAGTTATCAAAATGGGAAAAACCGCACTCGCTTGCGGAAGTATGGATCTTTGCTGCCAGCTCAGACACCGAAACAAAAGAAGGATAAATTGAATGAAGAATCTCGTCGGCTGTTTGACTATGAACAGTCGTACAGTGAGGAATTCTCATTGATGAGTGATGGGAGCATATCGGTGAGGGTTAAGGGTAAGTCCCTTAAAAGCTCAACCTGATCGAGGGCAATAGATACAGACGACCAGACAGTTACACTACCGAAAGTTAAATCAGTGCAGTGGATTTCGCCCAAGCTATTGATAGATAAAGCTTACGCTGCGTTTGACTCTTCATTTTGACTACAAAATCCTGCATATATTTGGGGTATGGTCAAAAGCGCCAGTGGTGAAACCGTCGCCATCATCAACTCATCGGTGCGACTGACCAGTTGCGGTAGGTTCACGTCGGCTATCATCGACGAAAGCAAAGCCGATGCCTTGCTGAGGCTCGCGCATATAGCACCCGTAATGGTTGCTGGTTTGTATAAGTCTGATGGTACGCTCGACCTATACCGCCTCGATGAGGATGGAGCTTTGAACCACACTGCCATACGGACTGAGAAACACACACCAGTTAGTTATGTAAATCAACAGAAAGTCTTGAGACGACTCATCGAGATTCCTTTTAGTAGTTGCTGGATGTTCAGCTACCAGCAGCGCTGCGTCAAGCTCCAGCAACGTTGACACACTCATAGCTAATCCCATACCCCAAATAAAAGCCGCACTTTGTAGTCAAAGTGGTTAGTTTGATAGTCTCAAGCGCTTATAGTGTAAGAATTTTTTGCAAATTCCTCTTAGCGATAGCCAGAGTCAACCACGAGTTGGAATCATATGATGACGACCTGTAACCCCACCCAGTGATCGCGAAACTGAACTACAGCCAAAACCCTCCCCCAAATGTCTCATCCTCTTCCTTGAGGAAGCTAATCAATCTAGAGTGCCAATCAACCACTCTCAGCCCTTTACCGAAGATTCAACCGGAATCATCAACCCATCAGACGCGCCAATTACCGTGAGGGACATCTGCGATCGCTGCGGAGTGCGATCGCTCATCACCGTAGGTTGGTTAACGCCAGGAAACCTAACATCTACTCTTGTCCAACATCAACGCCAAATGCAGCGATCGCACTAAGCTAGGAAGATAGCAAACCCTATAAATTCAGCATGGCGAGGCGAGACATCTACCACGATACAGTTAAGCGTGCCTTACAAAAGGATGGTTGGACAATTACCCATGATCCATTTCCATTGCAAATAGGCAAGAAGCGCTTATCTGCCGACCTCGGTGCAGAACGCCTCATTAGTGCCGAAAAAGGACTCCAAAAAATTGTTGTTGAAGTCAAGAGTTTTGTCGGACAGTCTGATGTCAAAGATTTGGAGCAAGCTTTGGGGCAGTATGTCCTCTATCGCCAAATCCTTAATGAAATGGGTATAGAGCGAATTCTCTATCTTGCCGTTTCTCGTCCTACCTTCAACAGCGTATTTACCATAGAATTAGGACAAGTTCTGCTAAAGAACCAAATTATTAGGTTGATTGTCTTTGATGATGAAAGTGAGGCGATCGCGCAATGGATACCCGATTGAACTACCGAGACATCATTAAAAAAATACTACAAGAACACGCCCAATATCGAGCTTCCCTGCCTGACAGTTATAACTCTCAAGTTCTATTTGATGATGAACGAGGACGCTACTTAGTCTTGGATATTGGCTGGAATGACGACAAGTATCTACACACTACGCCGATTCACCTAGATTTAATTGATGATAAAATCTGGATTCAATATGATGATACCGAAGAAGGTATTGCTACCGATTTACTAGAAGCAGGCGTTCCTAAAGAAGATATTGTACTTGGGTTTCGCCATCCCAAAATACGGGAGTATACAGGCTTTGCAGTGGCTTGATTGTAGATTCAGTTAACCCAGGAAACCCAACATCTACTCCCGTCCAACATCAACGCCAAATGCAGCGATCGCATTTTAGGATTGGCGAGGATAGCGATCGCTTAATTTATCAATCGCGCCAGATCCTAATTGGTAAGCATCGGAAATGCACTCGGTAAAGATGGCATTCAAGTCAAATCCAGGGAAAAATTGACTCTGCTGAACTAAAATGTAGCGCTCATCCTGAAACTGGTAAATTTCAATTTTCTGTCGGCGGATGATCCAAAGTTCACTGACTCGATAGGGCAGATAATCATTAACGCTGGTGAATGAAGTAATATCACACTCAATTGCCAAATTGGGTGGCGGATCATTACTCCAGTCAATTCGACGTTTTCCCACTACTGGTAACTCACCGATATAGAAAAAATGGTCAGGGATGACACCACTATGCTCAGGCAAATCCATCGTGGTTTCATGGTAAGAGTCGAACCTCAGCCCCTGATGGCGTAGCAACACCTTTACCATGTCCATGATAATGTCGAGTTGCTTACCATGTTCAGGCAAAGGAACCATGAGTAATAGTTCTCCATCGCGGTACTTGATGCGAGGGGAAGTGCGATCGCCTAAATGTTCAAGCATTGCTTGATAATCCTGCCAAGTTCCAGGGACTCTTACCACTGCCCCTGCTGGCAGTTCGATAGCATTTGGTTTAACGATCACCTTAATCATCGCCAGCCTGCTCGATCACTTAAGAATCATTATCGCTCTTTAGTAGATGTTAGGTTTCGCAATGCACAACCCAGCCTACAGGCGATATTTGATCTGCTTGGCTTTACTATCGCGATCGCACTATACTGCTCACCCACTATCCACCTTGCACCCGATCTCAGCAACTTTTAGATGGAGCGATCGCATCTTGACAGATGCCTCTCAAAACGAGAGTATAAAAGAACAATTTATATATTTATCGCATATGAAAGTAAAGACAAATGCACCTAATTTCGGTTCGCAACCTCCGCGCTGATGCTGACCAGTACCCCGATGTCAAAAAGCAAATCGACGCATGGTACGCAACCGTCAACAAGGCAGAATGGCAAAACTTGGAGGACGTTCGTAAGATTTACCGAGATGCTGAAGCCGTTGGCAACTTCACTGTCTTCAACATCAAAGGCAATGACTATCGCTTAATTGTCGGTATCGACTACGAAAACCAAACGGTTTACTACAAATACTTTTTAACTCATGCCGAATACGACAAGGGCAACTGGAAAAATGACCCTTACTTTTGATCAAGCTGCTTATTGCAATCTACTAGCTGAAGTCGCTCCCAAAGTGATTGAGACACAAGAGGAGTACGATCGCATCTTGGCAGTGACAGAACGGCTTACGTTTGCAAAAAATCGGACTCCAGAGGAGCGAGCTTTGCATAAGTTGCTAGTGACGCTGATTGAAGCCTATGAGTCACAGAAGTATCCAATAGATAAATCTTCGCCTCATGAAATCCTCCAACACATTCTGGAATCCAGTGGTACTCGTCAAGCTGACTTGGTGGGTGTTATTGGATCGAGTGGCGTAGTGTCCGAGGTGGTGAATGGCAAGCGCTCAATTAGTAAGGCACAAGCCAAGGCGCTAGGCGATTACTTTAAAGTATCGCCGACGCTGTTTATCTGATGCTTTTGTCAAATTATTGAGCTTGATGTTCGACGGATAAATCTTTCTGAACCATTGGAAAAATACTATCCATCATCCCAAAATCTTGCTTGCTGGGTGTGTTTAACTTAACTGCGATCGCATTTCAGGATTGGCGAGGATAGCGATCGCATTAATGATACCAGCGATGACGAAGTATAAAACTGGTGGGTTTCCTTGGTCAACCACAACCTACGGGCGATATGCGATCGCACTTGTTGTCCTCCCTTTTTAAGGAGGGCTAATAAAACTTGTACATGGCGTACTTTAACAAAATCTCCTGATTTTGGATATTGAAACTCAGTTATAAATATTATGCAGAGATTGCTGAGAATGAGTTTCATCTTTATGAGGTTGCGATCGCTGAAGCTGCTCTTAGAGTTAATAGTTGCCTCTATTTAGGGAGATTAAGCCAGTGAATTCAGATATCAATCTTTTCTCACCTGTAAAGCTTGGCCCTTACACGCTTGCAAATCGAATGGTGATGGCACCAATGACTCGTTTACGGGCAATTGAAAGCATCCCAAACTCGCTGATGACCGAATATTATGCACAACGGGCGAGTGCAGGACTGATTGTTACCGAATGTACAATGGTTTCGCCCCTTAGCCTGGGATACATGAACTGTCCGGGCATTTACTCCTCAGAACAAGTTGCGGGTTGGCGGCTGGTTACGGATGCGGTACATCAGAAAGGAGGGAGAATTTTTCTGCAACTGTGGCACTGTGGACGGATTTCCCATCCTTCTTTGCTAGGTGGGGAGTTGCCAGTTGCACCAAGCGCGATCGCACCTGTCGGAGAACTGCACACCCCTATAGGCAAGGTGCCAATGGAAACACCCCGCGCATTGGAAACGCCCGAAATTGCAGAGATTATAGAACAATTCCGCAAAGGTGCTGAAAATGCGATCGCTGCTGGATTCGATGGAGTTGAACTTCACGGTGCTTTTGGCTACCTGATCGATCAGTTTCTTCAAGATGGCACCAACCAGCGCACAGACGAATATGGGGGTTCAATTGAAAACCGCGCCAGATTTGTTCTAGAAGTTGTCGAAGCCGTCGCAAGTGTCTGGGGTGCAGATAGAGTGGGGATTAAGCTTTCACCGAGTAACACATTTTACGGGATGTACGACTCAAACCCAAAAGCAACCTTCGGTTATGTAATAGATGCCCTCAACAGCTTTAATCTTGGCTATCTCCACCTGATGGAAGCAAATGAAACTGATTTGGCAAGCCGCGATGTTCTGAACCCGATAACACCTATCTTCCGCCCGATTTACAAAGGAACTTTGATTACCAATGGCGGCTACGATCATCCGAAAGGAGATAGTATTCTTGCCAGCAAAGGTGCAGATTTGGTTTCCTTTGGCAAATTGTTTTTGGCAAATCCTGACTTACCAAAACGTTTTGAAGTGAACGCGGCTTTAAATACGCCAGATCCGAAGACATTCTACGCCCCAGATGCAAAAGGATACACCGACTACCCATTCTTAGAACTTCAGCACAATTAACATAAGGGTAAGGATGACATCGGGGAAGCCCAATCTCTACCGTGAGAAGTATTGACGCAGTTTCATCTAACTTGTAAAAACTGGACGAGAGCGATCGCTTGTTTCGACAGCGAAAGCACTGACGGATACGCCACCAACAAGGGAAAGGGAGAAAGCGATCGCACTATGGCTAAACCCGTAATTATGACAGTTGATGATGATCCGGAAGTCCTCAGAGCGATCGCCCGCGACTTACAGCGAGAATATGGCGATCGCTTTCGCGTCTTGCGTGCCGAGTCGGGAGCAGTAGCACTCGAAGCACTGCAACAACTGAAACTCCGCAACCAAGGGGTGGCGCTGTTTCTAGTAGATCAAAGAATGCCGCAAATGTCCGGGGTAGAATTTCTCGAACAAGCACTCTCACTATTCCCAAACACAAAACGCGCCTTGCTCACCGCTTATGCAGACACCGATGCAGCCATTCGCGCCATCAACACAACCCAGATCGATTACTACCTGATGAAGCCTTGGGACCCGCCAGAGGAAAGCCTGTACCCAGTTCTAGACGATTTACTCGATGACTGGCTGGCAAGCTTCCGGCCGCCCTTTGAAGGCATTCGCGTGATTGGGAACCGCTGGTCGCCCCATTCCCATCAACTTAAAGACTTCCTGGCTCGAAATCAAGTACCTTTTGAATGGTTGGATATCGAGTTATCACAAGAAGCACAACAACTCATTACCTACGCCGACTGTCATCAGCGACACCTGCCCCTTGTCCTCTTCCCCGACGGTACGAAAATCGAAAAGCCAACAAACATACAAGTTGCCGAGAAAATTGGGTTACAGACGCAAGCTGGAAAGCCATTTTATGACCTAATTATCGTTGGTGGCGGCCCCGCAGGCCTAGCGGCAGCAGTCTACGGCGCATCCGAAGGGCTACACACCGTCATGGTGGAACGAGAAGCCCCAGGCGGACAAGCTGGGACAAGTTCCCGGATTGAAAACTATCTCGGCTTTCCAGTCGGTTTAAGTGGAAGCGATTTGGCGCGGCGTGCAGTGACACAGGCGAGACGCTTTGGCGTGGAAATTCTCACACCCCAAGAAGTAACAGGCATTCGCGTCCAAGACCAGTATCGTTTTATTACCTTCGCAGATGGTAGCGAAATCAGTTGTCACGCCTTGATTCTGGCGCTTGGCGTGTCGTGGCGAAGGCTTGATGTGCCGGGGCTTGACCGTCTGACCGGGGCAGGTGTTTACTATGGTGCAGCCCAGACAGAAGCGCTATCTTGTCAGGATGAAGATGTTTACATCATTGGTGGGGCAAACTCAGCCGGACAAGCGGCGATGCACTTTTCTAAGTACGCCCGCCAGGTGACGATGTTGGTGCGGGGCGACTCTCTAACTAAGAGTATGTCTCAGTACCTGATTGACCAGATTGAGGCGACACCGAACATCACAGTACAGGTGCATTCCAGCGTTGTTGAGGCAAAAGGCGAGACGAGTTTAGAAGGTCTTACTATCGCCAATACTATGACTGAGGAAATGCAAACTGTTGGGGCCACTTCCCTGTTTATTTTTATTGGCGCAGTACCGCGAACTCAGTGGTTAGATGGCACCATTATGCGAGACGAGCGCGGTTTTATCATCACTGGGCCAGACTTGAAACAGGATGGACACCGCCCGAAGGGATGGACGCTGGAGCGCGATCCGTTTTTGCTGGAAACGAATATTCCCGGTGTCTTTGCAGTGGGCGATGTGCGTCATGGTTCGGTGAAGCGGGTAGCTTCGGGAGTGGGCGAAGGTTCAATTTGCGTTCAGTTTGTCCATCAATATTTGAGTAAAGTTGTGTGATGGAAAATTGGCTGGCTCGAAAAAGTAATGCTTTTCCAGGCATTCAGGGAAGCATTAACGTGTTCACCCTTTCATCAACGCCCTAAAATAAACCATACAAGCGATCGCTTTGTTGATTAAGGGAAAGCGATCGCTTGACAATTACAGATAGCGGTTGAGAGGTTAGCGATCACTTAGCGTACTGGAGGTGATTGCCTTCTCACTGAAGGGCAACCATACTCTAGCTTCTTTCAAGATTTTCTTGATGCTACGTTCCAGATGCTCAAATGCTAATTTTGCATTTATCATTGCCGGAGTTAGATAAATGTGAGGAAGAGGACAATATTTATGCTCAATATGCAGTTGGCTCCTCTCCCATAAACTCAATATCGTTGCTTGATAAACTCTCAAAGCTCAAACAAATTTTACAGGCTCTATGTTTTTGCTCTGCTTCCTTACGAGTGTTGTAGCACAAGATTTCTTTCATTTCCTCTGGCTTTACTCTTTCAGGGTAACGATTACATTTTCTACTAAAGTGATAAACACCTGTTTGATTCAATGCCCTGAAGGGCCCACCTTGAACTAACTCCCCGGAAACAGCTTCCAAAAGCAATTGAATCTTTTTTATAATTTTTAGCTTAGGGTTTCTCTTAATCTCTTCTTCTAAATCACTTAAAATTGTTTCTATTGAAGATGCAGCATTTGGAGTTAAATCCCTGAACTTTGGGATTAAAAAAATAAATATTTTTTCAGTATACATTAAAGTTAATTTAGGATTATCTTTAATCCTTTCTAGTAACTCAATAAGGAAAGATTTAAAAGAGTGTTCTAAGATAAAATTACTATTGGTATGCCGAACTACCAACTTACCTACAATTCTATCGGCAATTATATAATTATTATCTTCTGCCTCATTAAATATCTTGAACCGCTTTTTAAAAGATTCAAGCCGTGGATAAGAATTCCCGTCATTTTTCTTGAGTTCTCTAATCAAACTTCTTTGTTCGTATAGCACTTCTGTAACCCACAGCAGGCGTGATGTACTTGCTAAATCTTGATCTTCGCTAATTAACATATCAATTAGTTGAGTAAGAACTCCTGCTTGGGAGTCCAGCTCGTTCAGAATTTTAGCCTGTCCACAACCTTCTAGATCGACTTCCAAATTTAATCTGTGAGTGAGTTCTTTGCGTTGGCGTTTAATTTCCTGCCCTAAATCACCTTTGAATGTATGCTCTATAAGTGATGTTATTGTTCTTAGTGGAAAGGCTCTTGGAGCTTTCAAGCCTAAAATAATCCATTTGAAAGCTACCTTTAAGAGAAACCACAGCGCTTTAAAGTAATTCCCAAATCTTTGCCAACCCCAATCTAAATAAGTCCAATCTGAGTCAAAAGCTTCAGCATCATAATCTAAAAGTTCTGACCAGCGTGTATCAGATTTGTGAAAATCGTTATGAAGCTTTTCAAGAGCTGGTAATTCAGAGAAGATTAAATCTACTGGTACTGCTCCACCTCCCAAATCAGAGCTTAGTCCACGACTAAATTTAATAACTCCACAGACTTTACCACTACTCTGGTTTAGTAAAGGTGAACCACTTAATCCTGGTCGAACTTGACCACCCTTTAGCTTAATTCGCTGAATTGAACCTCCTGTAAGTCCTTCGCACTCAAGAGTGACCGGGTCACCTTCAGGGAAACCTTCCTTATCATCAGTGTAGCCATACGTGTAGCATAAATCCCGTGGTTGAATTCCTGTTCCTAAGTAGACGCAAGGAAAACTATCTTCTACGTAAGTTTGAAGGATTGCTAAATCAATTTCTTTAGAGAAGCAATGCTTAATTTGTGCCTGAATAGGATGAGCGTAACCATCAGGAAAAATCTCAACAAACTCGCCAACAGACTTCTTGATTACATGGGCACAGGTTAAAATAAGTTTAGGTGCAAAGAAAAAACCAGTACCATAACTCTTTCCTTTCGATATTTCTACTTTTACTGTGCAAGCTTTCAGTAGCTGATCTAACCTTAAAGACATATAAAGGTCATCAGAGTATTTAAGTTTCTACGGATTCCCCCACTCCAAAGTTATCTCCAGATTGGCTTTTCCAGAGCCTTTAACAATAGCAGCAGTTAGTTTTCCAGATTCAATACTCATCTCAAGTCCAAATTTAACACTTGCTTTTTGAGGTTTAGCTTTCTCTAAGGTGTCTTTAAGGGCAGTTGTAATTCCTTCTAATGCAGTAGCAATATCATTGAAAGGAAAAGTATCAAAAGCTACATCTATCCTACCTGATTCCGAAACTTCTATATTAATCACTGCACCGTTAGGAAGCTCTACAGGTACTTTTTCTGTTGTCATCTCGCTTTCACGCATTCATTTACCTGTGTAAAAACCCATCATATTCCAGGCTAATCAAAATTTTGCATTCAGGCAACGCTGGAATCATAGAAACACCTTGTCTCTATGATTCTATTCAAGCAAAGCGCTGACCAACAGTGTCCACAGAATAGGTAACATTGGACTCCATCCGGCATTTTGTATGCGATGTCGCGTAAGAAACGTCCCTAGAATAGGCTTTAAACCTATCTGCATGGCTGAATAATAAACTCCTGTTGATGAAGGTGGAGGATATGCAATCAGTCTTTTCCTTCAAGCGGCGGGGTGCTGACAACAAGATGGGGCAACTACCAATCGATCTGCTGGTACACGCAATCGCTGTAAGTACCTGGTTGAGGTAAAGAAAGCAAACAGAGGAAGCGATCGCTCTTGTTGGTGTGGTGAGTGAGATCGCGTCTCCAACAAGGTTTATCATCACCTACCTCTACAGCTATTGGAGAGAGTGTTTTAATCGGACTCTTCAAAAAGAGACGGAAAGTTGCGACGACCACTCACAACACGCAAAATTTCAATGCCATCATCCAAAACTCTGTAGAAAATGATATGACCTTCAAGAGGCAATCCTCGCAAGTCAGCGCGGACTTTTGCGTAGCTTTTACCACTATTTGGGAAAGAAACTAATTGCTGACACTTACGGTTGAATTCACGGAAAAATTGCTCACCCGCTTCAATGCTAGTCTCGGCAAAGTAATCGGCAATCTCACTGAGATCGCGACTAGCGAGGATATTGATAACGTAGCGACTCATTCTTGTGCCTGACGAGCTTGTTGAAACCGTTCTAGAATTTGGGTTACAAAAGTTTCACCGTCAATCGGTGGTGTATGGTCTGATGCCGAAATTGCCGCGTCAATTTTTTCTCGCACATCTTCCACCCATTCAGTTTCAGCGCGATCGTACTCATCCAGCAAGCGTAGGGCCACTTCAAGAACTTCTTCTGCGGAGCGGTATTTTCCAGCTTGAAGCTTGGTTTGAATAAAGCGCTCTTGGTTGGGTGTGAGGCTGATGCTCATAAAAAACCTCTATCAAGCTATCCACTATTTTAAGTCGAACATGATTGCTTTCGATCGCACATTAACCCTCACTCGCCTTTCTAGCGGGATCGTGTAAGGCAAGGGTAAGGTGAACAGCAGGTGCGATCGCACTGACGGAGCGAGTTGGAATAAAAATGATAGCTCCAACTGCCTCTGGCAAAGGATTTAGATGAAGGCGATCGCTAATAATGTTTGATAGAGCGTAGTCCGTAATTATACTTAAAATACCCTGATGCCTCAGTTTTCCTAATACAACAATTCCAGATTACTGATTGAATGATTCCTGTTAATAATCAAATTTTTAGTATATATAAATACCTGTAGACTATTAATCGTTAATTTCATCACTAGGCTAAGCGATCGGGTAGCTAACATATCATTCAAACTTATGAAATTGCATTTCATCCCTAAAGGTTGGTGGCGATCGCTCAAGTATCTCTTGTTAATGTTTCTGGCATCATTGATCGCCGTATTGCTGGCTGGCCACCCCATCTCTGCGATCGCGCAAAGCCCAATGCCAGAACTAGAAGCAATCGAGCAAAGCCCAGTACCAGAAGCCACCCCTCAGAAACATTTTCAGGAAATTCGCGGCGTTTGGATGACCAACAATGACACTAAAATCCTCAGAGATCGCCCCAAACTGCAAAATGCTGTAAGTCAACTGGCGCAGCTAAACTTCAACACAATCTATCCTGTAGTGTGGAATTCTGGCTATACGCTTTACGAGAGTGCCATAGCAGAACGGGAAGGCATTCAATCTTTTGTCAGCAAAGGTTTACAGGGACAAGATATCATCGCTGACTTGATTGCCCAAGGCCATCGCCAAGGCTTGCTAGTGATTCCCTGGTTTGAGTTCGGTTTCATGGCTCCCCCGATATCGGAACTGACATCAAAACATCCTAATTGGATTACGCAACGCCGTGATGGTAGCCAAACTTGGATTGGCGCTGCGGGTGAAGTTGTGTGGCTCAATCCGTTCCATCCAGAGGTGCAGCAATTTATCACTGATCTGGTGCTGGAAGTCGTCACTAAATATGATGCCGATGGTATTCAGTTTGACGATCACACCAGTTTGCCCAATGAATTTGGCTACGATCGCTACACGCTTGCTTTGTATAAACAGGAAACCAAGAAAAATGCGCCTTCCAATCCTAAAGATCCTGCATGGGTGCGCTGGCGTGCAGATAAAATCACAGCATTCATGACACAGCTCAATAAAGCCGTAAAAGAGAGAAAACCCAACGCCATTTTCTCCGTTGCGCCTAATCCCTACGTCACTGCTTACAATACTTATCTGCAAGATTGGCTGACTTGGGTGCGAAAAGATATCGTGGATGAGTTAATTGTGCAAGTTTATCGTCCCAATCTGCAAAGTTTTCTCGACCAGCTCATCCGCCCGGAAATTCAAGAAGTGCAACAAAAAATTCCCACTGGAGTTGGTGTCCTCACAGGCTTAAGAAGGAAGCCTGTTTCGATGCAACTGATTCAGGCTAAAGTGCGGGCAGCTCGCGATCGCGGTTTGGGTGTAACTTTCTTCTATTATGAAAGCCTTTGGGACGATGCACCAGAACCCATAGCTGAACGGCAATCTAATTTTCAAAGTCTCTTCAACTTCCCGGCTTCCCGCTTTGCAATTAGATAACCTGGCAATCTTGTAAGCAAGCTATTGCTTGCTTTGCCTCCATGCAGTCAAAATCCACCGATACGAGCGATCGCTTGCGTGAATGAAGCAAGCGATCGCTTTTTGCTCTCAACCTATCAATAAAGCTGATTACCTGACGGGGTTGTCACCCCGTCAGTGCCATGCCCCTACTGTTTGACCACGATTCAGCCTTCCCTAAGTAAGACTAACTATAAATTAGAGCCGTCCCTCTGGCAGAGGATCTAGATGAAGGCGATCGCTAATATTTTTATTGGGTTATCGAAAAATTTGGGTTAGGTGAAATAGCACCTTACTTACTTCTGCTGGGTTGAGTAGTTTGGAGACTTGAAGCTATGCGCTGGGAATTCGGTCGTAAAAGCAGCAACGTTGAGGACAGGCGCGGGGGTGGGGTTTCTGGCCCTCTAGTTGGGGGTGGCATTGGGACAATCGTTCTGGCGGTGATTGTTGCCCTCTTGGGGGGCGATCCCGGTGCAGTGTTGCAGCAGGGACAAGAACAAGTACCGAGCGATCGCACCTCTTCTCAGTCTCCTCGAACACAATCAACGGCTGCGAACGATCGCATGGCTGATTTCGTTTCGGTTGTCTTGGCAGATACAGAAGATACATGGGGGAACCTGTTTCGCCAAAACGGAGAAAACTATGTCGAGCCGAAGTTAGTTCTCTTCTCAAATTCGGTACAGTCGGCTTGTGGTTCTGCAAATTCTGCTGTTGGGCCGTTTTATTGCCCCGCCGATCAAAAAGTCTATATTGACTTAAGTTTTTATCAGGATTTGAAGTATAAGCTCAACGCACCCGGAGACTTTGCCCAGGCGTATGTAATTGCTCATGAGGTTGGGCATCATGTCCAGAATTTAATGGGAATTTCGAGTAAAGTTCGTACCTTACAGCGTCAAGCTAGTCGCGCTGAGGCGAATCAACTTTCAGTCCGGTTGGAGTTGCAAGCAGACTGTTTTGCTGGGATCTGGGCGCATCATGCCAATCGTTCCCGGCAAATCTTGGAAGCAGGCGACATTGAAGAGGCGCTGAATGCTGCTAGCAGTATTGGCGACGATCGCTTGCAGAGTCAGTCCACAGGGCGTGTTGTCCCGGATTCTTTTACGCATGGTAGTTCAGCGCAGCGAGTCCGCTGGTTTAAGCAGGGTATTCAGACGGGAGATCCTGCACAATGCAACACCTTTGCAGCAGCAAATCCTTAAACGTTTTATGGTGTTCTGAATTTTAGTAGGAAGCGATCGCATTCTTAATGAAGCGTTGATTGGATATTTGGATGGCTTAGGGTAGGGTGATGAGTGATAATGCATCAATGTGTGAGATCGCACTCAACAAACACAAGATAAATGCGATCGCTTCTAGACTTCTGCTTGCTATCACAATGAGGTGATGCTGAAACGAACAACTACCATAATATTGAAGAGGTATGCGCCGTCTACTTTGAAAGATTAGGTTCCACAACATTTGGGAAACTTTGAAAATTGCGCCGCACCCAGTCCATACCCACCTCATTATTGAGTTTAATTTTCTGAGGCGTATTCGGATAAATTTTACCCAAAATATCAGCATCTTGATCAACTACCACTTTGCCAAACTTGAGATATGCCCTGCCAAATAGCTTAAAGGCAGGGTGTTTGGCTTGACCAAATAGCAAAATGTAAGTCCTTGTGCGGTTCTCGGCTTCTGGGACAAAGATGTGACACTGGACTGCTTTACCTAATGGCATTTCACCATGAAAAATCACGATAGATGGGAAGTAGTTTTCCAGGTGGGCTTTGATGCTTGTCGGGAGTAGAAATAAATCGGGTTTTCTCAGCTTTTCTGCCAAGCTATAAGGGGCAGTGGGCATATCATAAAACGCATGGGAATGATGCCCATTGTCAATGAATTGATGAAATTCCACATTAGTAACCCGGAATAATTCCCGGTGCGTACCGTTTTGGTGATTATAGTCGTGCATATTCAGCAACATAGTCAGCAAATCAGTCTCTACACTTGTATCTGCGGTATGCCCGACAAAGTAGTAGGTATCTGCAATCTCATTCAGCACTGTGGGAATCGGCACTTTTGGCTCGTATCCGCCGTAAGACCAGATGAAATCTCCTTGAATTGTTAACTCTAAAGGTTTCAGTTGAGGCAACGTTTTCTTTTCCGATCCCGGCAAAACGGTGCATCCTTCTGAATCAAACGGCAAGGCATGAAACGGGCAGACGACCGTACTCGTACCATCAATGTGTGTTTCGCACCATCCTTCTGACAACATTGCTCCCATGTGAGGACAGGCATTCGGCAGGGCATGGATTGCTCCAGCAGCGTCTTTCCACATTACATAATCATTACCATACAGAGAAATTTTCCGAGGTTGGTTCACTACCAACATCGACTTGTGCGCCAACAACCAGGGCGCACCGAAAAGCATAGACTGCATAATGTTCTCCGGTAGAGATAAAATTGTGAGAAATCCGTCGTGTTTTTAGAATATGACAGAATATTCACATTCGTCAAGCAGTCTGCGCCGTCAACCCAAACAGCAGCGAGGTAAAGAACGGGTCGAAAAAATCTTGGATGCAGCGGCGGCAGTGTTTGACGAGGTGGGCTATGAAGCTGCAACCACCCATTTGATTGCAGCCAAAGCGGGGACGGCGATTGGGTCTGTGTATCAGTTTTTTCCCGATAAAGCTGCCATTTTTAATGCGATGGAATTACGCCATACCGAGAGTGTTAAGGCCATGTGGTCGAGGGCAGATACGCCAGAGATGGTTCGATTACCACTTCGACAGATGATTCATGGATTGGTCAGCGCGATCGCACAGATGTTTGAACAGCCTGTGTCACGGGTGGTGTTTGTGCAGTTTTTTATATCTCGCCAGATTTTCCAGTCGATCGATGAAAGCATGACTCAAGAAGCAATTGACTTCATGGCTGGTCTCTTAAAGCAAAGAAATTCGGCATTGAGTAAAGCGCAATGTAGTCTACTGGCAGAGGTTTGCGTCCACAGCAGTAATGCTGTTCTTCTGTCGGCACTTCGCAACCCAGAGCAACAGCATCGTCAACAGTTGGTGCAGCAGATTGAGGACTTGTTGGTGTCATATTTAGAGCCGTATGTAGGGGACGGTCGGCTGGGCGATGTAATGAAAGTAATGAAATGTCCGCTTTGTCAATCTGAGCAGTTATCTAAAAACGGGTATCGAAGGGGGAAGCAATGCTATCTCTGTAAGGAATGCGGGAAACAGTTTGTGGAGAATTTCCAGCGTTTCTGACCCTCGTTAGCTAGCAGTATCAATCGCCCTTACGCCACACACCAAAAAAAGCGATCGCAATCCCCAAAGCGCGATCGCTATCTCTTATTCATGGTTGCGATCGCGTAAATAAGAATTAGTCCACTGGGTACTGCGTTGAGCCGTGCAGTAGGTTTTTGTGGTAGGTAAACTGAAGTTGAAGTTGGTTTTAACTTCGGAATTTAGTCATGCTTCTTCAAACTGATCGCCTGCTGCTGCGCGAATTTACGGAAGCCGACTGGCCAGCCGTTTTAGCATATCAATCCACCCGTGCATACCAACGCTTTTATCCAGAGTCCGGGCGCACTGAGGCGGACGCTCGTGCCTTCGTTAATCGCTTCCTCCAGTGGCAGCAGGAGAAGCCCCGATGGAGGTATCAGTGGGCAATAGCTCTACAAAAACAGGACAAGCTGATTGGTAACTGCGGCATCCGTAAGAGCCATCCCGATGCCCCAGAAGCAGAAATTGGGTGTGAATTGGCTCCTGAGCATTGGGGCCGGAATTATCCGGTTGAGATGGGTCGCCTGCTACTGCGCTTTGGCTTTACAGAGATTGGCCTGCATCGCATTTACGCACACTGTATCGCTGAAAATAGAGGGGCGGTGTCATTGGCGCAGAAGCTTGGCATGAGCCAAGAAGGTCGGTTGCGAGAGAATGTGAGCATCCGGGGACAGTGGCACGACACCCTCGTATACGGCATCTTGAAGCAGGAATGGGAAGCAAAGGTTGAAGAACAGCAGGCGAACAAGGGGTTGTGTTAGCGTGCGACCTTAACCTAATTCTCATTAGGACTCTGACTTAGATACCAACGTTCATGTGTGCCGCCATCGGTGGAGGAGTTAGGAGCGAGTGTGGGAGCAACAGGAGCCATGCCCTATATTCAAGGATACAGTCGCACCGAAACACGGCAATTTCCACGTTGAGCGGGTCTTTAGATGGCTTAGGGTAGGTTGATGACCGTAGACGCTTGAGCGGCTTGTCGTCAGGCATGGCACCAACAAACATCTACAGTTAAAACCAACCTACGGCAAAATAAAAGGGAGGTCAACACTGGGGCGGCTATGTCTAAGAAGAAAAAGCACAATCTCCAATGGCTCAAGGAAACCCTAGAGCTAAAAGAAGACCACAACTGGAAGTCAAAGCCCGGAACTCGGATCTTTGTAGCAGGACGAGGAGCGTTGCGCTTCGATGTCCCTGAGGATTGGCATTTTGAACCGGATGAGAAGTCATTCCGGTTTCTAGACAAAAAGCCACCGAATGATGATGCTCGTTTAGAAGCTTCCTTTAATTTATTGCCTCCTGGCAACTGGGCAGATTTTCCCCTGGTTCCCCTATTAAAGAAGGTGGTTAAAGATGATGAGCGTCAGCCTCTAGCGCCAGGGGAAATTATTCAACTCAAGCGTCAAACTGCTCGTATCGTTTGGACTCAATTCAAATTTATTGACCCTGAAGAAAAGCGCGAAGCTTATTCGCGAATCTGTATTGGACTAGGTTCTGGTGTTCAGTGTCTGATTACTTTTGACTACTGGGTGGACGATGCAGATCGCTTAATCCCCGTGTGGGATACGGTTATGGAATCGTTAGTTTTAGGGCTTTATATCCGCGATCCTCGAACTGGACTCGCATTACCCGACTAGAGGTTGGGAAGTATAGGAGTGCGTGCAGCAAAAACTCACTTATGCGATCGCATTCTTGATCAAGCCAGAGCGATCGCACTGGCACTCATTCATAGTTATACTGCTCAGTCCGTCTCGCATCCCCTGAATGCCGTTAGACAGCAACGCTAACTTGTTGACGGATGGGAATCTGAATCGCAAACTCGCTTCCCTCACCAGGAGTGGAGAAGCATTCCAATTTACCGCCATGTTTTTCCGTAATAATTTGATAGCTGATGGACATCCCCATCCCCGTTCCCTTCCCAATCGGTTTAGTTGTGAAGAAGGGATTGAATATGCGTTGCTGAACGTCTTGGGGAATACCAACTCCATTATCCGCGATCGCTATTTGCACCCATTGCGAATCAATCACTGAAGTGGAGATAGTGATTTGATCGGGATGGTCTTTTTTCTCCTGATATGTGCAATTGGCTTTGGTTTCTTCGAGTGCATCAATCGCGTTTACCACGATATTCATTAAGACTTGGTTGAGTTGTCCCGGATAACACTCCACAAGGGGCAACTTTCCATAGTCTCTAATCACTGCGATCGCTGGGCGGTCTGGTTTTGGTTTTAGCCGATGTTGCAAGATCAGCAGCGTACTTTCAATTCCTTCATGGATATCCACTTCTTTCATGTCCGCTTCATCCAATCGAGAGAACGTCCTTAGCGATTTAACAATTTCTCGTATGCGTTCAGTCCCCAATTTCATAGATGAGAGTAACTTCAACATATCTTGGTTGATAAACTCTAAATCTATATCAACAATTTTGGCTTCAATTGCAGGTGTGGGAAGGGGATATTCCTGCTGGTAAAGCTGCACTAACTCTAGAAGATTCTGAGCATATTCATCGACAAAGGTGACATTGCCATGAATAAAGTTGACCGGATTATTAATTTCATGCGCTACTCCAGCGACCAATTGCCCCAAACTGGACATTTTTTCGGTTTGGATTACTTGTGCTTGAGTACGCCGCAAATCAGTAAGGGTTTGTGAGAGTTCTGCCGTCCTTGCTTCAACTCGATTTTCTAATTCGGCGTTAGTCTGTTCCAGTTCGTTAAAGGAATCTTGTAACTGAGAAGCCATGTGGTTAAAGGACTGTGCCACCGCATCTAACTCTTTGATGTTGGTAGTTTCCACCGTTTGGTCTAACTGCCCAGTAGCGATCGCTTCGGATGCTTGGCTCAACTTTAAGATCGGACGAGTAATCCAGCGTGATGTGTAGATTCCTAAAATCGTTGCTACTGCCAACGCTCCCAGACACAGGACAATAGTTGTGCGAGTGTTGGCATTAATTTGGGAATTGAAATCAGATTCCGGCACGGTGACAACCACCAGCCAGTCTAAGCCAAAGCGATCGCGCCAGGAAGTTACCTGAATAAACTGACGCTGCCCGTTGAATTTCACCTCAATTTCTTGAGTATTTTGAAGGGTTTTAAAATTATTAAATTGTTGTTTTAATTTTTCTGCTACGGCACGAATCAACGGATCTGGGGTTTCTAGCACACTCAGGCGTTTTGTCTCACCATTGACTTTGTGTACCACTGGTTTAGTGCTAGAACTGCCAATCAGCAAGCCATCGCGTTCCATGATAAAAATTTGTCCGGAAGGGCTAACTTTCAGGTTGCGAAGAAATTCACTCACATTCGTTAGCAGCAAATCTACCATCAAAAGGCTGCGTAGCTTGCCCTTCTCGTCATAAATCGGATATCTAGCAGGAACTGCAACATAGTAATTAAGACCAACATCCGAAGTGTCATTTTGGTTTTGTATTGCCTTGCCTGCTTCCGTAATCTGTACCGTGTTCTCAAATGCGTATGTGTAGATAGCAGCCCAAGCTGGCTTACCTGTTTTGATAATGTCTTTCACTCCTGGTGGCAATAAAGGATCAGCCTGATAACTCTGCACAAGGCTTTTCCGATTTCCCCGTTGATCGGCGGTGTAATCCGATGCTGCACCATTTCCAGGGAGATTTTCATAAACCAGGAGATTCACGCCATTAACCCAACGCCCAGCGCCTGATTCGGCACCATTCGGTAGAGCATAGCCAATATAGCTAAGGGTTTCAAATGCTCTAGCTTGACTCCAGAAATACTGCTCGCTAGCTTTGGGGTCGTTCAGATTCAATTGTCCAGAAGCGATCGCATCTGCATTGATTTGGTTCAACTGCTGTGGCAGTGCCAAATAAGTATCCAAGTGTTCGTCAACCTGCTGACTGGCTTTGTCAATTAGTTGATTAGCTAGGTCATTGACTGCTTTCTGCCCGTTTCTAAATGAGAGATAGCCAACTAGCCCTACCGCTGCAAATATTTGTAATAAAAAGGGAACTATCACAATCAGCCGCAGGGGGAACTGTTGAGTAGCCTTAGCAGCATAGCCAGGTTTGGCATTCATTGGCGTTACTCAGAGAACACAACGTTATACATAATTTTAGAGTTCCCAAATAGGTTAGTTTCCTAACGGCTTTTGAAGATATCGTTCAATTTTAGGCTGAATGGCATTGTCAAGTTAATCATGCAGCAATGCCAAAACACCCCATTCTACCCCAACAAAGCCAAGGTGAGGATTCAGTCCTTGCAGCTTAACAAATCGAAATATTGTGAAGTTAGTGTGAATTTGGTTGCTGATTTGGGAAAACAAATTGAAATATTGTGAAGTTAGTGTGAATTTGATTGCTGATTTGGGAAAACTACTAATAAGGTCACAAGATTTTCTGCTGCTGGCACTGATAACGTGGCTATACCGTTAGACCTAGGTGAACGTACTTCCAGGTTATTCAGTGCTGGGCGGGGATTTTGGGGCTAATTCAATCAGGGTCATGCAAGCAAAGTCGTAGGTAATTAGGTATGGAATTTTGTGGAACTCACCTTCTTGTGGAATTCAGTGATTGCCGTAACACAGAACTTCTAGATGATCTAAACAAAATAGAAGAACTGATGCGAGAAGGATTGAAAGTAGCCAATTTTACATTAGTGCAACTATTCAGCCATAAATTTTATCCAATTGGGGTGACTTCAGTGGCGATCGTCAGCGAATCTCATGTTTCGATACATACCTATCCTGAGACGGGTCATGCCTCAATTGATATCTTTCATTGTTCAGATGGTTCGCTTCAAGTGTTACGCCTGATGGACTATCTAAAGCTTCACTTTGAGCCATCTCAGTTTTCCTATGCTGAGGCTACACGAGGTCGCAATTTAAAAGTCTCGACAAGCACTTCAGCTTGTTTGCTTCAGTCTGTAGCTTAGAAGTCAAGTAGCGCCAACTTTGAGAACTCCACAAACCAAACAACTCTCCGAGATTTCCAAAATGAAAGTATGCGTTCTGCAACCTGACTATTCTCAAGCAACGGTAAACTTTGACTCCTACACTTCACCGAGTTATTTTCCCAATCTAAAACCAGAAGATGAAGTAAACTCTGTATTTCTCAATAAAGCGACGATCTACCGTCAGTTAAAAGAGTTGAAGAAAGAGGGTTACGATATCTTTGTCAATCTTTGCCGAGGTTATAGACATTGGGATGTTCCTTCTTGCCATGAGGTAATGAGCGCATTGGAAGCGCTGAAACTTCCGTACACGGGTTCTGCGGCAACTTTGTATGATTCTCCTAAGCAGGAAATGAAGCATATTGCTTATTTTGCAGGAGTTGATACGCCAGCCTTTTGGGTTGCCGAAACGCTGACTGATGTAGAGAATGCCTCTGTTGAACTAAATTTCCCTTTGTTTGTCAAGCCAGCAGCATCCGGAGATGGTCTGGGAATTGATGCGCGATCGCATATAACTACAAAAGAGGCTCTGTTAAGCAAAGCCACTGAATTAATTGCTGACTTCGACACCATCCTGATTGAAGAGTACATTGCTGGACGCGAGTTCACAGTGCTTTTGGTTGCTAACCCAGACGATGCTTGTTCGCCTATTGTGTATCAACCAATCGAGTTTGTTCCGCCCAAGGATGAGCATTTTCAATCTTACGATCTAAAACTCCGCCAAAGTCATCCAGAATGCTATGTTCCTTGTGACGATCCGCAGCTTGAATTAAGTTTGCGAGATGCGGCTAGACGGCTATTTTTGGAAATGAATCAGGGTGGTTATGCTTCGATTGACTTGAGAGTTGACGAGAATGGAGAAATCTTTTTCTTAGAAGTCAATTCTCCTTGCGCTGTTTTTGGTACTCAGGGTCATGAAACGGTAGCGGATTATATTCTGAAATTTGAGCCAGCAGGTCACGCGGGATTTTTCAACCAGATAATTGCAGAGGGAATTACTGGACACCAGCGCCGTCAAAAGAAATATCGCGTAGGAAAAAGTGCGATCGCAACTTATGGCATTTTTGCGACTCAGGATTTCAAAACTGGCGATGCGATCGTGCCAGGAGAAGCAAGAACACAACGCATTGTCACCCGTTCTCACGTTCAATCTCGCTGGACTGAAGCAGAGCAAGGATCTCTATTGCGTTATATTTATCCTTTGGGTGAAGATATTCTGGTTTTGCGTGACTCAAATCCTGGGAACTGGATATTACAAAACCACTCTTGTGACCCCAACACCGGGTATCAGGGACTCGATCTGATTGCGCTACGGGATATCAAAGCGGGTGAGGAATTGACCGTAGACTTTGCTGCATTCTGCGGTGAAGACATGGAAGGATTTCAGTGTATGTGTGGATCTCCTAAATGTCGCGGAGACATTCAATTCGCATCTTGTTGCAAACCGAGAAAAAATTCCACCTATTCCCTAAATCTGATGCAGACAGAAATGCTTGCACAACGGGTATTGGAAGCTTCCACTCAGCCTTGATAGTTGTCAATGATACCAACAAAATTCTGTATGCAAATGACAGATCAACATCAAACAAACTCAGCCGAAGTGGAATTGACCCAAGCAGTCCATAACTTGGCATATCAATTAATCAGCCAAGCTGGTCAGCGTGTCAGCGAACGATTGACCGCGTATATGGCGCTACCCCACCAACTGAATCAACTGAATGCAGACATAGTTGCTGCGGGTCAACTGGATCTCAACGATGCGATCGCTTGCGAGCAACATTTATGGAGGCTTGCTAAAATCTTTCCCAGTATTAGCTATATTGGTTTTGCCTTAACTGACGGCAGTAAAGAATCAGGCGCTGGAAGATGGATTGAGAGAACACAATTGTCGGTTTACGAAAATCGGAATTTCAAAGGCTGCGATTATGCAACCGATGAACAAGGAAACCGCACCCATCTAATCCAAAGCTATGATTATGATGCTCTGTCGCAGCCTTGGCATAAGCAGGCACTTGAGGCAGGTAAACCGATTTGGACTCACATCTTCACGGCTGATATTGATGATGTAGAAGTTGCTGATGAACAGTCTGTGCAACCTGAAGATACCTCTTCTAATGTCGGTTATCAAAATTATGTTGCGGTTAATGCCGAACGTCCACTCTATGACAAAGATGGCAAGCTGTTTGGGTTAGCAATTGTTGATGTGCTGCTAAGCGAAATCAGCAAGTTTCTGGGTACCCTGAAAGTTACTCCTTCTGGACAAGTTTTTATTATGGAGCGCGATGGAATGTTAGTCGGCAGCGGTGATGAGCATTCCATTGTGCATAGAGTGGATGGCAGATTGGAACGGTTTAATGCTCTCAACACGCCAAATCTAGCAATTCGTTCCATTGCTGAAGAGTTGCAAAAACGGTTTAACAACTTTCAAACAATTCAGGAGCAACAGTTTGATTTCTCATTAAACGGTGATCATCAGTTTGTTTATGTAACTCCTTGGCAAGAGGAATATGGATTGAACTGGCTTGTGGTTGTTGGCGTACCTAAATCTGATTTGATTTGATTGCGGATAGCCATCCTGCTTTAATGTGAGCAGTAACATTTCTTTTGTAGAGACGGGCATGGCACGTCTCTACAAAGATTAAACGGTCTAATTATTCTTTGAATGTGAGGTTGTTGAATAATGCAAGGGTGGATCTTACCAACATTAGGCGCTTTAGTCGTGTGGGGATTTTGGGGATTTATTCCTAAACTGACCACGACCTATTTGCAGCCCAAAAGCGCGATTGTTTACGAAGTAGTAGGCGCTTTAATATTAGGAATAATCGTCCTCGTTTCTTCACGATTCCAACTGGATGTACATCCTAAAGGGATTGCATTTGCTATAACCACGGGGATGCTGGGTTTTCTAGGTGCTTTTTGCTTCCTCATGGCAGTTTCTAAAGGCCCAGTTACTTTGGTAGCAACGATGTCTGCTCTTTACCCCGTTATCAGCATCCTTCTGGCGGTATTTATATTGCATGAATCAGTCACACTCCAGCAGAGCGTGGGAATTGCGCTGGCTATTTTAGCAATGATTTTAGTGACGGCTTAGGGATTTATCAAAATAGCTAGTTGTAACGAGTCTTTGAGCTAGTTATTAATAAAAGGCGGGAACTTTAAGTTAATTGCTAGGGCGCGATCGCGCCCTAGCGCCTATAGAACCCATTTGACATCTTAAGAAGTGGCTGAAAGCCTCTTAATCATTAACCTGATGAAGCAAAGGTTGATTTTGGTTGTGGCATTGGCTAAGGTTCGCTTCCCCGTTCT
>NZ_JACJOY010000009.1:0-28059 GCF_014695815.1 Trichocoleus sp. FACHB-6 | reverse complement strand
AATTACTGGGGTAAGCTTTACTCATAACGCTCTCTCAGTGCTGTGTACTACATATTCGCAGCTTACACTGAGTGAGCTTTTTTGCTATCTAACCGACTTTTAAAACATCCTCTAACGCACCGTTATTGAATGCTAACAGCAACGGTATTGAGAACGGGCGAGGCTTGGGTTGCGATAAAAGTTTATCTCTACCCTGTAAAAATACTGGTTATAAACGACATATAGCATTTAGTTAAGTTTTGCGCTTCGAGAGGGTACTCTCTACCCAGACTGTAGCGATATTGGCAGGCATTAAACCATCTTTGGAGCTTCCGCGTTAATTTATACAATCTTTACAAATTTCCGGAATTACTTAGGTACATATAGTAGTTTAATTTGAAGATTAAGTAAAGATAGACTTTTCTAATAGTAAGATTCCAGATTGAGAGCTTAAAATATAACGAAAGCTATATTGTAAAATTAGGTGCATTTACGCAAACACTTTTTCGTCTAATAGCTGAAAATGAACAAAAGTAGGTAAGTTCCCGCTCAGAAAAAGCAATGCAACTTAGAGTAACCGTATTTTTCGCGTTAACTTTTGAATCCAGTAAATAGGTAAATATTTATGACTACAGTTCTGGTTGTGGAAGACAGTATCACGCAAAGGCAGATGATCTCTAGCCTGCTTCAAGACAGTGGGTTGAGTGTTACTGTGGCTTGTGATGGCGTCGAAGCGCTAGAGCAAATTGCCAAACAACGTCCCGATTTAGTGGTTCTGGACATTGTTCTGCCTCGCATGAACGGTTACGAAGTTTGCCGTAAGATTAAATCTGACTCCAAAACCCACGATCTAGCTGTAGTAATGTGTTCAACTAAAAGAGAGGAATTTGATCGCTACTGGGGGATGAAGCAAGGCGCAGATGCTTATATTGCTAAGCCCTTTGAAGCGCACGAGTTAATCGGAACGGTTAAACAACTGCTGCGAGAAACAACTGCTGCAAGGCGAGGCTAGGGAACCTCTCTCTAACCCTCTCCTAAGAGGAGAGGGAAAACGAAAGGAAGATTTTTTTACGGGAGGGGGGCTTTAGCTTCTTTCCCCTGTCCCATCTCTCCTCAAAGAAGAGATGGGACAGGGATTAGGAGATTAGGTTTTGCTTTAGGCGAAAAGTATTGCCTTATAGAGACGCGATCGCACCCGGTTAAACATAATCTCCTCCACGAAGTTCCATCCCCATTCGGGCTTCAAGTGAGGACGCTTATGAGGCGTAATAATAACTATTGAGTCGGAAATTAAACTTAACTGGTAGGCGACTACTGGTAAACGTGACTCACTCAACAAATGCAAAGCAAAGCTGCAAACAATCAAACTATAATGTCGGTCATGGAGGACTCCAGAAGCAATGTCCTCAAAGGTATAGGGTTCAGCTTCTTGAAGAGTGCGTTTCAAATAAGCATTGTAGGTGTATGGATCGATGCCATCAATGTTAGTGCAGCCTAAATTTTGCAGTGTCAAAGTAACTTCACCGCTGCCACAAGCTAAATCTAAGACCTTCTGTAAATCTAGCTGCCATTTATTAACTGATAGTTGTAGAACCTCTTGAACTGCCGCCTCTTGAGGATTTCTATACTCATCACCAAATTGCTCGTAGAAACCTTTGACGCTATATTCTTCGTATCCTTTTCTAATAGATTGTTTTTCATTGCTCATTGCCAATTGCTAATTGCTAATTACAAAATCCCCAATTCCCAATTCCCAATCCCCAGTCCCCAGTCCCCAGTCCCTATTTCCCAATACAAAATCTGCTAAAAATTCTGTCAAGAACCGATTCTGTTACTTCCTCTCCGGTGATTTCCCCTAAAGCTTGAATGGCACCCCGTAAGTCAATTGTCCAGAAGTCGAGAGGCAGTTGATCGGCAATTGTTGCTTTCACTTGCTGTAAAGATATTTTAGCTTTTGTTAAAGCTGCGGCTTGTCGCTGATTAATCGCTAAATCTAAATCAGCTGCTTTGAGGTTCCCTGTGTGTACGGCATCTAAAATGGCTTTTTCCAACGCATCAATGCCTTGGTTCTGGGCGGCTGATGTGTATATAATGCGGTTAATATTGTCAGGATATTGCAAAGAAGCAATAAATTGCGTCTCTACAAGATCGGTTTTATTTATAACTAAAATTAACGGGCGATGTTGTACCTGTTCGTAGATTTCTTGCTCAGCTGGCGTCCAACCAAGTTGAGCATCAATGGTGAGCAACACTAGATCAGCTGCTTGGGCAGAAGCAAGACTTCGCTCAACGCCAATCTTCTCCACCCGATCAAGCGTATCCCGAATTCCCGCAGTATCCAGCACTTGCACTGGTATCCCGCCCACAACTAGCTGAGATTCTACAACATCGCGGGTGGTGCCAGGGAGGTCGGTGACAATAGCGCGATCGCTCTTACTCCAGGCATTCAGCAAACTCGATTTTCCCACGTTTGGTCGCCCGACAATCGCCACTTTCAACCCAGCGCGTAACAGTTCCCCTTTATCCGCTGTTGCCAAAATTTTCGTTGTCTCTGCCAAAATTTTCTCAATTTGTGCTGTAATGTGCTTCTCATCCAGCGGTGGCAAATCTTCCTCAAAGTCAATCCTCGCCTCAATTTCTGCCAGAATGTCTAAGCAGGTAGCACGCACAGAGCGAATCGGCTTTTGCAACTTCCCCTGTAAACCAGCTAAAGCAGATTGTGCAGCTTGAGGCGATTTAGCTCCCACCAAATCGGAAATACTCTCCGCCTGAGTCAAATCCAAACGCCCATTCAAAAACGCCCGCAGCGTAAATTCTCCCGGTTGCGCTAATCTCGCCCCCGCCTCCAGACACAGTTGCAATACCTGCTGCACGGGCATAATTCCGCCGTGACAGTGGAACTCTACCACGTCTTCGCGGGTGTAAGAGCGAGGGGCTTGCATAATCAGCAACAACGCTTCATCTACCACTTGTTGCGTTTGGGGATGGCGGATGTAACCGTAGAGGATGCGGTGCGATTCCCATTGCTGTCGTCCTGGTGCGAAAAAGAGCGTATGAGCGATCGCTACCGCCTTTTCACCAGATACCCGCACAATACCGACACTACCCTGTTGCGGAACAACCGCGGTAGCGATCGCGGCGATTGTTTCCCCCTGCACAAACATCTGTGACATCTTGCCTTGAAATCAGGTCTATTCCTATTCTGCTGTAATACAGTAATTTGTAGGGAATGGTTGTAGCTTGCTTGGGCGTAGCGGTACGATAGCGAAACCCAACAACTCACGCTTGTTTACTTGTTGTTGAGCTTCGCTATCGTTCGGAACCAACCTACGTTATTGTATTTTTGCCAATGCAGTTAATTTCTCCCCAAGTTGCAGCTTATCAAAAAGTCGTTAAGCCTTACGAGGGTTTATTGGTAGGTGTCATTGGATTAGCTACCCTCGACACTACCATACACTTAATCCCAGGATTTCCTCAGTCGAATTTAATAGAACTCCCAATCAGTTTATCACTAGCGATCGCAGCTAGTTGGTTAGCTTCACGGCTGTTCAAGCAGATTTTTGATATTTATCTTTTAGATGCTGCCATCAACAGCGGGCGTAAGGTCAACAGCGAAATCCTTCTTCTAGTTAAACTACTGGCGAACTTAAGCATAATCTTTTTTACCATAGTCATATTTTCTGAAACTCATAAAATCAATATTTTTGGTTTAGTAGCTTCTTTAGGAATTGGCGGATTAGCAGTTGCTTTTGCTGCCCAAAAAACCTTGGAACAAATATTAGGCGGTATTGTCATTTATTTAGATCGTCCCTTTGTTGTCGATGATTACATTGGCTTACCAGATGGCATCTTTGGCAGAGTTGAGTCAATTGGCTTGCGTTCTACTAAAATTCGCACCTCTGGCAAAGGAACATTGATAATAGTACCCAATAGTTCGCTGACTCAAGTTAATATTGAAAACTTTACCGGAGCCAAAAAAATAATGGCTCTTGTATACTTAAACTTTCATCGGACAATCGAAAAAGAAGAACAAGCCTTAATTCGGCAAGTTATTCTGAATAGTACCAGCGATATTTTTGGGATAGACTCCCGGAACACAGATGTCAATTTTAGAGGATTGAATAGTGCAAATGAGGTAAAAACGCAAGCTCAGATTGCTTTCTTTATCCTGGGTTCTAGCGATGTATCAATGGGATTGCGGCGGCAACTATTCGATATTGCTACTGAAAATATTACAGAAAAATTAAAATATTACGATATTGCCTTCGACATTGAAGACCCAACAATTTATGTGGATTCACCCATTACTATCTAATCTTAATTTTGCCGATATCAGTAAACAGGTTTTTCAGAGCGATATTTCCAAGCCAGTCATCTTCCTGCTGTTTGTTCTCTTATCCCTGCTGTTGGGAAGATATACTCCCGGCATTGCCAAATTAGTCCTGCGTCGCTTTTCGCCTCAGCGAGTAACAATTATTTATGACAATCTAATTGAGCCAATAAAAAATCAGTTTAAAATAGCTGGAACGTTAATTCTTATTTCTTTCTCTCTAACATGGGTGGAAGAATATAAATTTTTATACCAGTTAATCAAGCCTTTTTTAGATTTAGCTGTAATTGTTAGCGTCGCCTGGTTATTATCGTGCCTATTTCGGCAATTTATCCGAGTTTATGGAGTTGATTTACTCGGCAAGTTTGCGCGGGATTTTGATGAACTGATTCTAGTAATTGAGGCTATAGTAAATGTTGTAATTGGCTTCATTTCTATTTTAGCTTTTGCCCAAAGCCAGCAATTTAATTTGATTGGCTTGATGACAAGTTTGGGGATTGGCGGGTTAGCGGTAGCTTTTGCTGCCCAAAAAACCTTGGAACAGCTTTTGGGTACAATTGTGTTGTATTTAGATCGCCCTTTTGTCCCTGGAGATTATATTCGTTTACCTTCGGTTGGCAACGTACCCGGAGGGTTATTTGGTAGGGTAGAGTCGATTGGTTTGCGTTCCACCAAGATTCGCACTGCGGCTAAAAGTACCTTATATATCGTGCCAAATTCCACATTAGCAAATCTGGAAATAGAGAATGTGACAATGGGTAAAAAAGTGATGGTTTTGCTAAACCTTGACTTTTTCCGATTGTTGGAAGATAGCGAAAAGGCACTGGTAGAGCAAGTCATCAGTGAAAGTACAAATTCTGTGTTTGGGATCGATCCAGGCAGTACAAATATTACGTTAGCGAGTAATTCCGAAAAGCAAACAACTAGAGCAAGAGTAACGTTCTTTATCCTGGGTTCGAGTGAAAATTCAATTCAACTGCGGAAGCATTTACTAGAATTAGCAAATGAGAAAATTTCTAAGGAACTAATAACGTATGGAATAGATTTTAAAATGCAGGAACCCACAATTTATGTGGAATCCCCAGTAACTATTTAATTTTGGAGTCCCAAAAACTTCTGCGCCGGGAGAAAAATCCCAACTTGAACAACTAGGGTGAGCAATGCCCACCCATTAGCCAGTGTTACGGCGATTTAATACGGGCTGTAGGCAACTAAAACATAACGAACAAAAGAAACATTTCACTCGCTATGGCTCCTTCAGTCAAGCGCTGATGGCTGTCCTCTCTATTGAGTGGCTTTTAGGAACCTCAAATCGAATTTTAGTAGCCCAGCTTTTAAAATCGGGTGCTAGCCTCGTCACCTTTAAGAGTATTTCGTCGCTCACCCACAACACTAGAGGAAAAGTAAATCGTTTGCGGAACTCATTCCGGACGTGGTTCGTCGCACTTAGTAATTCATGGATATCCACCACGGAGTCTAAACCATAGACCATTAAAGCTTGTGGCTGCTGGTGATCCTCAATTGTTGCCTCTATAGTTGTATAAAGCGTCCTTACCGAGGGATACAAAACGATTTCTTGAATTTCTACTTCTGAGATTTCTCGCAGCCGTTCCATAACTTGCTCCTGCAACTCTGGATTGTTACAGGAAACCAATATTAAAGAAAAGTCTCCCTGAGAGAGGGCGATCGCCTTCACAAGTTGGGTGAGCGATTGTTTGTTGTAACAGATAACATTTTCCGAGTCGTATAGGTCTGTCATAGGGAACACCAAGTCGAGTTTCAATACCATTTTTCTATCAAAGGGTTTTGCTTTACTTCCTTACATCGGGTGATTTTTTGGTAAGTCGGTAATTTCACCGCGATTTCGGCAGTGACAGCTATCTTACTTTCGGGTGATCTCGCTCACTTAAGGCAGCGATGACAGTAAGCTAACATGGAATCGCCTCTACTTTTTGAATGTTGTCATCTATACCAACAATTTAACCGGGATACTCCACGTCCAATAAACCCTGATAGCTACTACACGTCGGCACTTTGCTTTTCCCGACGAAAAAAAAAATTTATGAAACTTTAACAAAATTGCTGGGGAATTACGTAATTCACCGGTCAAGGCGGCGACAGCTACCCTACCACAAGGCGCTACTTCTTTGGACTGAGGGAAGGCTATGCCTAAGGTTGACGTACCACAAAAAAAATCACTCCCAACTCTCCAGAACATAGGAGAGCGCACAGAAGCAAGCTGCGGCTTGTCATTTAGGGACAAGCCGCAGCTTATTTCTGAAATCTTGCTAAAATTTGCCGAAATCTGGGTGTCGTTGCACTGTATCATTCAGAGTCTTGATGAGAACGCGGTGTCTGGAAAGCATCTCTGGCAAGATAGGTGATGCCAAAACCACCCCCTCCCAATTCTTCCAAGGTTGGTGTACTTGCCGAGAAAGCAACTTATACCGAGATATCCAAGTCATTCCCCAAGAGGGAGTTACACTTTCGTTAATTCTTGCATATCCATATTTAGATAGATGTTCAAATACTCTATGAAAAGCCGTTTTACGAGCCTAGCAGACGGGTTGGTTTTGTTTAGCCGCGCTTTTGGTCATCAGGCTTGGTTAATCTTCCTGGTTGCCTTTAGCTTTGGTGTGGTGCTAATGATACATCCCGCATTTGCACAGGCGAAATTTTCTGATGTGCAAGGATGGACGCAACCGTGTATAGAACAGCTGGCACAAAAGCAGATTATCAGTGGATACCCGGATGGCAGCTTTAAGCCGAGTGCGCCTGTCACAAGGGCTGAGTTTGCGGCGATGGTTGGCAAGGCTTTCCCGAATACAGCTGATGTCAGAAATGCGGTGCCATTTGCTGATGTTCCCGCGAACTATTGGGCTAAAGATGCGATCGCCAAAGCTTATAAAACTGGGTTTCTCTCCGGTTATCCCGGTGGGGTGTTCAAGCCGAGTGAAAAAATCCCGCGATCGCAAGCTTTAGTTTCTCTCTCATCTGGCTTGAAATATTCGCCCTCCTCACCTGTTGCTAACACGTTGAATGGGGCATTTAGCGATGCTGCAACCATTCCTGATTATGCAAAACGCGCGATCGCCGCTGCTACAGAAAAACAACTTGTTGTCAACTACCCAGATGTCAAGCGACTTAATTCCAACCAACCAGCTACCCGTGCAGATGTGGCAGCTTTCTTGTGTCAGGCGGCGGGAATGGCCCAATTAGTTCCTTCTCAATACATTGCCAAAGTTGGAATACCGCCAATAGCGCAGTCAAAAGAGATCCGGGGCGTGTGGCTGACTAATATAGACAGCGATGTGCTATTTGAAAAAACGCGCCTCGCCAACGCTATCCAACGCCTCGACGAGTTGAACTTTAACACCCTGTATCCTACAGTTTGGAACTGGGGTTATACACTTTATCCGAGTGCAGTGGCGCAAAAAGAGATTGGGCGATCGCTCGATCCAGAACCCCGGCTCCAAGGGCGAGACATCCTCAAAGAAATTGTAGACCAGGGACATCAAAAAGGCATGGCAGTCATTCCCTGGTTTGAATTTGGCTTTATGGCACCTGCTGACTCCGAACTTGTCAAACGTCACCCAGATTGGATTCTCAAACGCCGTGACGGTTCCCAAATTTGGAAAGAAGGGCCGCACAATCGAGTTTGGTTGAATCCGTTTCGCCCAGAAGTGCAGAAATTTATCCAAGATTTAGTTGTTGAAATTGTTAGCGAATACGACGTTGATGGCATTCAATTTGACGACCATTTCGGCTTTCCTGCTGAGTTTGGATATGATCCCTTTACTGTCCAACTTTACAAAAAAGAAAACGGCGGCAAATCTCCCCCCACGAATGCTCAAGATCCAGCCTGGATCAGGTGGCGGGCTAACAAAATTACAGCTTATCTAAAGCAGGTATTTCAAGCCGTCAAAGGCCGCAAAAAAAACGTCTTGGTTTCTGTCTCTCCCAATCCTCAAGAGTTCTCCTACAATTTCTTTTTAGCAGACTGGCAAACCTGGGAACAACAAGGGTTAATTGAGGAACTGATTATCCAAGTTTATCGAGATGACCTCGGTCGTTTTATTGAAGAATTAGAGCGTCCAGAAGTCAAAGCAGCCCAGCGTCACATTCCCGTTGGCATCGGCATTTTAAGCGGGGTAAAACCCAGACCTATTGGACTGGCACAGGTTCAAAATCAAGTCGCAGCCGTCCGTCAGAGGGGGTTTGCGGGGATGTCGTTCTTCTTCTACGAAAGCTTGTGGAATAATGCGCCAGAAAAGCCAGAAATCAGACAGAATGCCTTGAAAGCCATCTTTCCCACTGACCTAGAAAGACCGAATATTGTGGCGGGTGGAAAGCCATAAAATTAAACTCTCGTTCCCAGTCAGAGACTAGGAACGAGAAACACTATTTACTTTGCACTTTTTTGAACAAGTGAATCGACACCCTGAGCCAGCTTCACCACAGATCCAGAAGCATTTGTGCGATAAACCCAGCGTGTTTGTTCACTTGCCACAGTTACTTGCCAGCCTGGGACTCTCATCTCGGTGCAAAGAATGCCTAAGCTATTGACACCCAGACAATCATCCGACCAAGTTTGTTGTTCGGTTGCGACAATGCGAAACTTAGACACAGGCAAGCCGGAATCCTGGGAAACGTCTTGCAAAACCGCATTAGTAACTGATTTTAATAAACTATACTGAGGTAGGGGAGGTTTGGAAAGAGCAACTTTGGTAGTGGGGAGCGTCAGCCTAGCCGTCAACGACAAGATACCCGTCAACACCAAAGTCTGGATAATTAAACTAAACTGGTTAGTCTTTTGCTCGATATTTCCGGCGGTCGAGCCAGAGGTGGTAATTTGTTCCATAGCAAGTGAAGCTAAGTTGGTGCTGGATTACAAAGGGTACTAATTGGTAGAATTTGCAACCCGATGCTTACAGGCTCCGGAAACACTTAAAACTTTTTTCTTGAGTTGAGTTTTAATGTGCTTGCAAAAAGCTTTTCTCTAGGCTTTGGAGCGGTATTTCAATATTAGACTACAAAACTTAGGCGTCTAGTTCCGCAATTTTTCTGAGTTTACTATAACTTCATTAATTACTTATAAATACTGAGTTTTGTAGTTAAGTTAGGTAATTATAATTAAGTATGCCCGGAAGCGCGAGATTTTAAAAACCAGTTTTATACAAAAAACTGGTTTTTAAAAACGGTATTGTTCACTTACTATTCAACTTGCTATTATTCTTCAAACTGCCCGCGTTTACGGAGTCCAATCGCAATTTTGCTGTGCTTTTCAATTTGGCTCATTACCTGCTTGGCGCGTTGAATCACGGGGGCTGGCAAACCCGCCAAACGCCCAGCTTCAATGCCATACGACCTGTCAGCGCCTCCCGGCTGAACTTGGTGCAAAAAGATAATTTGGTCAGGTAACTCCTTCACCGTCACCTGATAATTAGCAACATTAGGCAAAATCGAAGCCAATTCATTAAGTTCGTGATAGTGAGTAGCAAAAATCGTCCGCGATTGAATTTCACTTGCTAAATATTCAGCCACCGCCCAAGCAATCGAAAGACCGTCAAAGGTAGCCGTTCCCCGGCCAATTTCATCCAGAAGAACCAGAGACTTTGCAGTAGCATGATTGAGAATATTCGCTGTCTCATTCATCTCTACCATAAAAGTAGATTGACCCGTCGCCAGATCGTCCACCGCACCAACACGAGTAAAAATGCGATCGCATATTCCCAAAATAGCTGACTTCGCAGGCACAAAACTCCCAGTCTGCGCCATCAACTGAATCAAACCCACTTGACGCAAATAACAACTCTTCCCACTCGCATTCGGCCCCGTTAAAATCACTAAATCCGGTCTTTCCTCCTCTGTGTCCTCTGCGCCTCTGGAGTTCGTATCCTCCCTTCTCCCCAACCCCGTCGAATTTGGCACAAAAAACCCCGAAGGCAAAGACTGCTCAACCACGGGATGACGACCATCAATAATCCGAATTTCCCGACCTTCCACCATCTGAGGACAGCAATAACCCTGATAAACCGCCACCTCAGCCAAACCGCACAACACATCAGCCGCCGCCACAGCACGAGAAATAGTGCGAATTTGTTCTGCGTATTGCCCCACCTCTTCCCTTAAAGAAGCGAAAATCTCATATTCCAGGCGATTTAAATCATCCCGCGCCGTCAGAATCCGCGCTTCTCGCTCCTTCAACTCCGGAGTAATGTAGCGTTCCTCATTCGTCAGAGTTTGCTTGCGGATGTAATTATCCGGAACTTGGTCAGCTTTCGTGCGGGAAATACTGATGTAATAGCCAAAAGTCTTATTAAAGCCCACCTTCAGCGTAGAAATCCCAGTCCGAGCTTTCTCTGTCACCTCCAAATTCGCTACCCATTGCTGATCCTCTACCGCAAGACTTCGCATTTCATCCAACTGGGCATTAACTCCGGGGCGAATCAAACCGCCTTCCTTGATATGTATAGGAGGCGATTCTACCAAGTGAGCGCTGAGTCTCTTTGCCAGATGTTCTAATTCCTGCGGTACCTTCTGCAAAGCTCTCAGAAAGGGAGAGCAAGTATCAGCCACTAATTCGGATAAATCCGGCAATTTTGCCAAAGAATCAGCCAAAGCCACCAAATCTCTAGCACTAGCAGTACCAGAGCCAGCGCGTCCTGTCAAGCGTTCTATATCATAAATTTGCCGCAACAGCTGCCGTAAATCTTGGCGGAGAAAGCTATTTTCAAATAATTCTTGAATCGTATCTTGTCGCGCCCGAATGCCTTTAATATCTAACAGAGGTTGTAGCAACCATCGCCGCAAAGCACGTCCACCCATCGCCGTGCTAGTTTTATCCAACGCCCACAACAAAGAACCGTGAAAGGTTCCATCCCGCACCGTTTGCGTAATTTCTAGGTTACGGCGACTTTGGTGGTCGAGAATCAGATAATCTGTGAGGGTGTAGGTGCGGAGAAACTGGAGAGGTACGAGGTTTTCTTTTTGCGTGTCTTCTAGGTATTCCAGCAAACCACCAGCAGCGCGGACGGCGAGGGGGAGATGTTCGCAACCCAAGCCTTCAAGACTCCGCACTTTAAACCGTTGCAACAATCTATGTCTAGCTTCACCGGAAGTAAAAGGAATTTGCGATCGCAACGCATAACAAAACGACGGCGGTAAATATTCCGGTAAATGCTCGGATTTCTCCCCAGGTCGCAGTAAACTCCCCAAATCCGGCGCATTAGTAGGAATCAGCACTTCTGACGGCTGCAAGCGCATCAATTCCTGCGTTAAATGCTCCAATTGACTCGACTGAGTAGTTACAAATTCTCCTGTGGAAATATCTGCATAAGCCAAACCCCAGTGATTTCCCGCAATTACTATCGCTGCTAGGTAATTATTGCGACGAGCATTTAGCATCCCCTCTTCCAGCAACGTACCTGGGGTAATAACTCGCGTTACTTCCCGCTTCACCAGCTTTCCGGGATCGGTATCAGCGGAGTCTTCTACTTGATCGCAGATAACCACCGCATACCCTTTTTCCACCAGTTGAGTAGTGTAACGTTCCCAAGCATGGTGCGGTACGCCAGTCATGGGGACTCTACCAATTTCTCCCGCTTGCTTGCTGGTAAGTACCAGTTCTAATTCTCTTGAGACTGCGATCGCATCTTGAAAAAAAGTTTCAAAAAAATCTCCCACCCGATACAGCAACAGCGCATGAGGATACTTATCCTTGATTTCCACATAGTGCTGATACATCTTACTCAGCTTGCTTCGATCTACCTCTTTCGTGTCAGCATTACGGATTTTAGGTTGATCGGGATCGGTCGGGGTAGACGCAGAGTAACTCATAGAGACGCTGACGATATGCTTGAACCTTTATAGACTTTACCGCAAAGAGTTGATTGCAGTTGCTTGCACTTTGTTTACATAGTTGAGCAAACCGCCGAATCATCGCACCGTCATTAGTGCCTAATCTCCTGAAATTCCGATTAAAAACGCCAAAATAGCGGCTGGCTTGGCGAATCATACTTTGTTGCTGGCTCCTGAGGAACGTTCAGAGCAATTAGCAGCACAGTTGCGCCAAAGGGGAATTAATTCCGATGAAGTTTGATTGTTGAGTTAGTTCTGAGCGCGATCGCTAATTTAAATGTAACAAAGTAGACACGATCGCCTTGCTCTTACAGAGTATCTTATCAGGGCTAATATAAGCAGAATTAAGCGTTGCTGTCTTGCTTAAATCCAGCCCAAACACAATGATACAATCTTCAACTAAAGCAAAGCATCGCTATCAATTCCCCGCCTCCCCAGCTAAGCTTTTAGGTGCTATTACAGGAGGGGTATTTAGAGAGGTAGATTCGGACTCAATAGCATCTAAATTGTCAAATTTTGCATCGCGTAAGTTATCGGCGGTACTCTTGATAAAACTCGCTAATGGTACCGCCGTCAAAACGCCCAGTAGCCCTCCTAACTTACCGCCTAGTAGCAAAGAAATAACTACCCAAACCGGATTTAAACCTGTTAAATTACCCAAAATGCGGGGAGCAACAAAATTAGCATTTATTTGGTCGATAGCAAAGGCTACAGCTAAGACTTCTACGCCTAGCCAAAAGTTTTGTAAGGCTACCAAAAGACTAACTATAGCGATACCTATTCCAGTACCGAAAGGGAAAAGAGCAAAAAATCCAATGATAATGCCAAAAAGTAGTCCTAAAGGCACTTTTAAAGCTACAAATGCTAGTGTTAAAGCAGATCCCACTATAGTTGCTAATGTCACCTGACCGATGAAATAATTGTGGAAATCTTCCCGGAGGGATTGTCGCACTTGCACTCCAAAGCTAGGAGGAAACCATTTAAAAACTCCGTCCCAAAGACGCTCTCCATTTAATATCAGGTAAAAAGTTAATACTACGGTAAGCAGCACATTAAAGACACTGCCAATAGTATCAAAAGCAAAATTAACAACTCTACCTGTTATGCTTTGAAGTTGGTTAGATAATCGGTCTGTCAGTTGAGTAACTAACCCGCTTAAATTAATCGGCAATTGTTGTTCCAAAGCCCAATTTTGGAAAGTTTGAAGTTGTTGTCTACCAGAATCAATCCAACTGGGTAAAATGTTAGCCAGTTCATTTAACTGTTGCAGAATCAGCGGCACTAAGGTTATACCCAAACCTACTAAAATTACCGCAGCCAGCAAGGAAACTACAACAACGGCGGTGTTTCTTTTTACTCCCCGCTTTTGTAAAAATTGAATCGGATAGTCCAAAACAAAAGCCAGCAGCAGGGCGGCAACCAAAACGCTTACTAACGGTTGAAGATACTTCAAAACTAGCAGCAATAGCCAACCATTAAGAACAGCGAGGGGAAACGCCAATCCTAATACAACCCATCGCGGAAATTTGTTTTGTGATTGCATCATCGTAACTTTCGGAACTTTTGTCATTGCTAATTGAAAGATTGCTAATTTCTAATTGTTGAACAGGCATTAGCCATTAGCAAAAAATTAAAAGCCGGCTAATAGGTTAAGTTGGGAAACTTCTCAATAAAATCCAGTAAAATTTTTTGGTGAGGAGTGCCTAAAGGTCGGACTTGGTTTGCTTTTTCAGAGTAACGTTCGCCCAGGTGAATTTCTTCAGGTGTTAATAAATCCATATCCCAACCTTCTCCTAACACCAACTGGTCAAGCTCTACCTCTAGTGGTGCATAAAAAACGTGGCGAACAGCGTAGTCGTCGGGATAGTAGTCAAACAAGGTGGGGTTAGGCGGAACATAGGAGATTTCTTCGAGTAATTCCCGTTTCAATGCTTCTTCCGGGGTTTCTCCAGGTTCCATGTGTCCGCCAAAAAATGCCCAGTGTCCAGGGTAGAGAATATTGGGGATGTTGTCGCGCAGTTGCAGAAGAAATTTATTTTGGCGATATAAGATAGCGATCGCTACCTCGGCTGGTTTATTGTTGTTCATAGCTCCCTTCTGGTAATATAGGCGATCCTTTCTTCGCTGGTGTCCTTTCTAGCTGTTGAAGCTGCTGAAGGTAAACTTCTCCTAAATCTTTCCCAGCTACGGGAATGCTTTGATACTGCACTTTACCCTGAATTAAAACTTCATCCCCCTCTACCGGGAGCATTTCGCTACTTAAAACCCAAATTTTCCCAGTTGGATCTTGCAACTCGTAAGCACCGCTTCCTAACATTGGAGCTGGAGATCCCACTTTACCTTGCAGGTAAACCGTTGAGTCACCCTGCTGGTTTTGCTGGATATCGCCGATTTTGGTGACAGGGACGGGGTTACTAAATATACCGAATCCTGACTGAGGTAATTTACCACAGCTAAATAATCCCCCCAACAGCAGCGTAGCCGTGGTTAATTGCAATACCCTTGTTTTTAATGGCATCATCTCCATGCTCTTGAGTAACGTCTTTTCCATGCTAAGTGCCAAATAGGTTTAACACACATCCTCAATCATTTCGCATCTTGTAGATTGAAATCTGGGAAACTATCGTAGAGGACGCAGTAACCGTATTACAATTTCATCCGCAAATACTACAGAGATTTCTCACCGAACCTCAATGGATGCCAAAACTGCCCAGTTGCTAGATGGTAAAGCTCTAGCCGAACAAATTTACACGCAACTACAACAGCAAATTCAGCAAATGCAGCCGACTGTGGGACGCGCTCCGGGATTAGCAGTGCTGATGGTTGGTGACAATCCAGCCAGTGCTGCTTATGTGCAGAATAAAGAGCGTGCTTGTGCAAAAGTGGGCATCGCCTCCTATGGGCAGCATTTCCCTACTGAAACCAGCTTTTCAGAACTAGAAAAAGTAATCCAAGCCCTGAATCAAGATGACCGAGTTGATGGCATTTTAGTTCAGCTGCCGCTACCGGATCATCTAGATGCTGTGGCGCTACTGCACCAAATTAATCCCGATAAAGACGCTGATGGACTGCACCCGCTAAATCTGGGACGACTGGTGCGCTCTGAACCGGGTTTACGCAGTTGTACGCCCGCAGGGGTGATGCGGCTGTTGCAAGAATACAAGATTGACGTAAAGGGGAAACAGGCTGTGGTGGTGGGGCGCAGCATCCTTGTAGGCAAGCCTTTGGCTATGATGCTCTTGGAAGCGGATGCCACTGTAACGATCGCGCATTCGCGATCGCACGATCTCCCAACCATTACCCGCAATGCTGATATTCTAGTGGCAGCAGTGGGAAGACCGGGATTAATTACCGCCGAGATGGTCAAACCCGGTGCTGTCGTGATAGATGTTGGCATCAATCGCGTCACCAACGATGCTGGGAAATCTCGCTTGGTGGGAGATGTTGACTTTGATTCTGTTCAAAGAGTCGCCCAGTTTATCACTCCAGTTCCTGGCGGTGTTGGCGCGATGACCGTCGCCATGCTGTTGCAAAATACAGTCTGGAGCTACAGTCAGCGGCAATAAAGTGCTTCGGTTTTAGTGCTGAGCTAATCCCAACTCAATACTTTCAGGGATACCTCTTTCCAACCAGAAGGCGGAATCGTTAGGTTTGTCTTATCCCTGGAAGTATTGAATCCCGACTCCCAACTCATAACTCTTAACTCTTTGTGTCCCAAAGCCCCGTAGAATAATTACGGAAAAGATACCAGCACTCAAGGAATCAAGGGATGGTTGCGACGGATGACCTTCATGCCCCAAAAGGGGAAGCCCCGGCTTTTGACCTATCGGCTTACCTGAGCGAGCGGCAGGGCTTTGTCGAAGCCGCTCTAGACAGTTCCCTGCCTGTCACGTATCCAACGCAGATTTATGAGGCAATGCGCTACTCGCTTTTGGCAGGAGGAAAGCGCCTGCGTCCAATTCTTTGCCTTGCCACCTGCGAACTGGCAGGAGGTACTGTAGAAATGGCGATGCCTACTGCCTGCGCCCTGGAAATGATCCACACCATGTCATTGATTCACGATGACTTACCCGCGATGGATAATGACGACTATCGTCGGGGAAAGCTGACAAACCATAAAGTATATGGTGAGGATATCGCTATTCTGGCAGGGGATGGATTGTTAGCTTATGCCTTTGAATTTATTGCCTCCCAGAGCGATAATGTACCCGCCCCGCGGCTGCTACAGGTAATTTCCCGTTTAGGCAAAGCCGTTGGCGCTGCTGGCTTAGTTGGCGGTCAAGTTGTTGACTTGGAATCAGAGGGAAAGCCGGATATTCAAGAGGAAACCCTTAATTTCATTCATACCCACAAAACAGGTGCGCTTTTAGAAGCTTGTGTGGTTTGTGGAGCGATTTTGGCGGGAGCCGAGTCGGAGGACTTGCAAAGATTGTCTCGCTATGCTCAGAATATTGGGCTGGCGTTTCAGATTGTGGATGACATTTTGGATATCACGGCGACTCAGGAGGAGTTGGGAAAAACTGCCGGGAAAGACCTCCAGGCACAAAAAGCAACTTATCCTAGCCTTTGGGGAATTGAGGAATCTGCCAGTAGAGCTAAACAACTGGTTAAAGCTGCCAAGGACGAACTCGCACCTTTTGGGAAAAAAGCCGAACCCCTGATAGCGATCGCAGATTTTATTACTACTCGCACTCACTAACAAGGATGAAGGATGATCAGAATTTGATTCATCCTTCATCGGTAAACTCAATCCTTCCTATGCCAATCTTTCCTACCCAACGCAAAACACAATGCAGGACTTTGCCCATATCCTAGAAAACCATGTGCTAGTGGTTGCTACCCTGGCTTGTTTAATCGCTCAAGCATCCAAGATAATCGTTGAATTAGTCCAACATGGCAAGGTAAATGTGCGTGTCTTAGTAACCACTGGTGGAATGCCTAGCGCCCATTCAGCATTAGTAACAGCCTTGGCTACCGGAATTGGGCAAACGCTGGGATGGGCTAGCACTGAATTTGCTCTCGCCACCATTTTTGCGGTCATCGTCATGTACGATGCCGCAGGTGTCCGTCAAGCTGCGGGTAAGCAAGCTCGTATTCTGAACCAAATCATTGACGAACTATTCCAAGAACACCCTAAATTTAACGAAGACCGACTCAAGGAGTTGTTAGGACATACACCGTTTCAGGTGATTGTTGGTTCAGCATTAGGTATCGCCGTTTCCTGTTTAGCTGGGCCTGCTTATTAGTCAGTTGTTAGGGAATTGGAAAGTTATTAAAACCTCTTAACTCTCCAACGCCAACCAACTACTGACTAACAACTGACTTGAGTAGCGTGACTCGGCGACTATCTACAAGCATTGTTAAAAAACCGCGATCGCTTAGTTTCTGCAATGTCGAACTCGCCTCTTGAGGGCTATTTGTATAAACTGCCAATAAGTAGGGACGTTGCCCATAAGAAACTAAGCCCACACTGTTTCCCAACACTTGCCGCATTTGCGTAGCTACTTCCGGTTTATTGAAGTAATCTACCAACACCGCATAACCAGAACCCAAAGCTTGTGGTCTATATGTTGGTAGATTCGGATTTAACGGTATCTCTGGCGGTCGCAGAACAAAGGCAGACAAACCCACAATTTCATTAACATATCGCGCCCAACTATTGGCATCATCAAGGGTTTTGAAACCACCAATCCGCGTCATCATGTCTTCAAAATATCTACACGTTGAAGTCTTGATATTTGGCGGCAAGGTGCGTTGAATTTGTTCTTGACTTGTGCTTGTCTGGTTCACCAACACCAAATACTCGCCCTGTCGCGGCGGCTGGCAAGTTGGAGAAGGCGATTGAGCAGATGCAATTTTTAAAGGTAAAAAGCAAAAGGCAAGAGGTAAAAGAAATATTTTTTTCATGATTTAGCTGGCACAAGGTAAAAAGAAAAAGGCTTTCATGCAAAAGAAATGTTTTTTCATGGATGAGCTTTTTTCTCTTTTCATTCACTTTTTGCTTTTTCTTCGTTACTAATTGGTGAGGAAGCGATCGCATTAGGGTGGAAGTCTTACCCAGTCCCTAGTCCCTAGCCCTTAGCCTCCAGTTCCTTCAATTCAGGACACTGGTGAAAGGGAAGCCAACGGATCGGGAATAGACTCGTTGGGTGCTTGAAATTCCCCTGTAATTACAAACTCTAACCGCAGCTTTAACCAGGTAATAAATTGGGAATTTGTAGAAATTACAGCGGCGGCAGGTTGGGGACACTTAGCTTTGATTGTTGCCATTTCTGGTGCCTCCAAAAATGCAGGTTGTTTAACTAACCAAAAATCAATTTCTTTTTCTTGTTCGTTGTAGTTGCGGATGCGCTCTTTCAACACTTCGTCAAACGGTTCTTCTTCTAGTAAAAAACGTTGACTTCCCAAAACGTAGTAGTAAGTTTGCATTTTTATTAATGGGGATTGGGGATTGGGGATTGGGGAATTAGGGATTGGGAATTGGGGATTGGGGATTGGGGATTGGGGAAGAGGAAAAAGTCTTACTTAGTTCCTAGTCCCCAGTTCCTAGTCCCCAGTCCCTAGTCCCTAGCCCCTCGAATTGCTTGTTTCATCTCTCGCACTGCTCGTTCCATGCCGACGAGTGCTGCGCGACTGATGATGGTATGACCTATATTGAGTTCTTCCATACCCTCAAGGCAAGCTACGGGGTAAACGTTCCAGTAGGTGAGTCCGTGTCCCGCGTTGACTCGAATGCCAGCTGCGATCGCAATTTCGCATCCTTTGGCTAAGGCGGCTAATTCCTTCTCCCTACTGGCTTCATCTTTCGCCTCAGCGTAGCAACCCGTGTGCAGTTCGATAAACTTTGCCTTCATCGTTGCAGCTGCCTCGATTTGGGCTTTTTCGGCATCGATAAATAGGCTGACAGGAATTAAAGCATTTTGCAAGCTTGTCACTATCTCGCCTATCCTGTCGATTGAGGATGCGACATCTAATCCGCCTTCTGTCGTTACTTCTTCCCTTTTTTCGGGAACGAGGGTGACATAATCAGGTTTGATGTCGAGAGCGATCGCTACCATTTCCGACGTAGGGGCGCACTCCAAATTCAAATGAGTCCGCACTGTCTGCCGCAATAATCGCACATCCCGGTCTTGGATGTGCCGTCGATCTTCGCGCAGATGCACGGTAATGCCATCAGCACCCCCAAGTTCCGCCAGCACCGCAGCTGCTACGGGATCTGGTTCTACTGTCCGCCGTGCCTGCCGAATGGTGGCAATATGATCGATATTCACGCCGAGTGTAGGCAACAAAAGAACCCCTCCCTCTCAGAGTCTTCCGCAATTCATATTATCAGAAGTCGTTTGTGGCTAGGGGAGAAGCATCCGTGCAAAAAACCTTATGGTTTCGCCACAAATTCTCGCCACGAATTGCTTCTCCCATACTGATTTAGCGCACCAGTTCAAAAAAAGCATCATCCAACTCGTAACCCAGCATTTTAGCCATTGACTTCAGCCGCGATTGGCTAGGTATTCCCATCTGCTGCATCCAATCCGACAAAACAAAGATTTTTTGCATCACAAAAATCTCTAGGGCTTCTGGGTTATATTGAATCCCTTCTGTACGATGGAACTGGTGTGGTATCAGCATGGCGGCATAGCGGGCAAATTCGCCAGATTTCCAATCCAGCAGAAACGGCATCCAGGGATAGCGACTATCCAGGCGAAGAAACCAAAGTCGTACTTCTGGGATTTCTGAAAGTTCTCGTGGATCTTCCGGTTCGCGGGGGTAGTCGATGTCAAAAAACAGCTGCTGTTCCCCGGATGCGATGGCCTCTTCTTGCAACAGCTTTTCGATTACTGTTTGCACTGGCGACAGATCCAAACCGTGAATGATGTTAGAATTTAGCGCGATTGTCGTCGTCATTTAACCATGTTTGGGTGAGACATTCCAAATACTGACAACAGCGCTATCTAGCGCTGGCTTCTCTCTCCATTGTTACAGCATCGTTACGCTCTCACCTGTTAGCTTTTTGTTATCGCCGCTGTTAGAAATGCGTTAACAGTTACTTTTTTTATTAACGCCCAGCTTGGTTACTACAATATCAGCCAAGCTCCGAAATCTGTTTTCGGTTCAGTGTAGCAATAAAGTGTTAGCAATCTAGTATTTTCCCTAAATTTTATGAAGAATACATACACACTTTGCTTTTATTCCCGATAAGTTGCGTAAATTCACGAATTTTAACCGTTAAATAGAAACTAAGTATAAGGCGAGGATAGGTAATGATTCCCCAAGAAATGCTGAAACACCTCGTAGAGCAAGTAGATGCTTCTCCATCGAAAGTGCTTCAAAAATCTGAGCAGACGGTGAATGAGGTAATATTTGAGTCGGATGTTGACGGAATACGCTATTATGTGGTAAAGTGCAGCCCTAGTTTTAGGAATCAGATTACTTTAAGTCCGCGTGAACTGGCGATCGCGCGTTTGGTGGCACAGGGTCTACCTAACAAGTGCATTGGGAACCAGCTTGGCATCACCCATTGGACTGTCGCTACTTATTTGCGGCGAATTTTTAGCAAACTAGGTGTAACTTCTAGAACAGCTATGATCGCGCGGCTTATAGAAAAAAATTTGCTGTAAGAATAAAATCGCCTGAGTATTCTATCGTATAGGGTGCTTTACTTTCCCTCAACTTATAAACAGTGGACATTCACAGAAAAACTAGGTTAAAGTTGAAATGAGTTTGTGTTAGCACATAAAAGTGTAAAATTCCAAAGTATGCAAAAAGAAGCGGCACCTGTCAAACCTATACGCTCCTTGGAGGATGCCTTAAATCGGTGTCAGACGCTGGGTATGCGCGTCAGCCGTCAACGCCGCTTCGTCCTGGAATTGCTCTGGCAAGCCAAAGAACACCTTTCGGCGAGAGAAATCTATGACCGCTTAAATCAGGAAGGCAAGGATATCGGTCATACGTCTGTGTATCAAAATTTAGAGGCGCTATCGGCTCAAGGGATTATTGAGTGTATTGAGCGTGCAGATGGTCGCTTGTACGGTAATATCAGCGATGCTCACAGCCATGTAAACTGTCTGGATACTAATCAGATTTTAGACGTTTACGTGGAACTACCGGAATCCGTCCTCCAAGAAATTGAACAACAGACAGGGGTTCGGATTACTGAATATTGTATTAACTTCTACGGGTACAAAGTTAACGAATCAGACTCTCAGCCTGCATAGTCATTCGTAATTATTTTCAACTCAATACTAAACTCGTGGTAGGAAATAATTGAGGCACCTTACCCAACAGGGTGAAGCAAAATTTGGGTTTTGCAGCAGCTCAACTATTCCCAACGTTGCGAGTACCTAGTAGTGATTCAGGGGATTTTCTGCGATCGCTGTCTCATCATGGTACTGGTAATCGGCGTCTGTAGGATCTTCATTAGGCACAGTCGATCCCTCCAGCCCATAAGTGTCTGCTACTACTGTCTCATCTTCTTCGCTCTCGCTCTCCTGATCATCAGGCAAGAACGGTTCCCCTTCGGCACTCTCTATCGGAAAAGCTGTAGATTCTGTTTCCAAACCTTTAGTTTGATTGCTGCCCATTGATGGGAAATAAGCTAAACTTTGACGGTATGCCTGAAACTCCTCTAAGGAAAATATTGCTCCATTTTTCCTGGCATAATGATGGTTTTGGTCATCTAGTAAAGCTTCAAACAGACAAGCATGGCTGACATTCGCTTGGGTAAGATTAGTTTTTAACAGGTTAGCACCTGACAAATCAGCCCCTTCTAGCTTAGCTCCTGATAGGTTAGCTCCTGATAAGTTAGCTCCTGCCAAGTTAGCCCAGGATAAATTCGCTTGCTGAAGGTTCGCATCTGCTAAATTTGTTCCAGTTAAATCAGCCCAGGACAAATTTGCGTGTTGCAAGTTAGCATCTGCAAACCAGGCATGATTTAAGTAGGCAGCAGTAAGTTGCACTTGCAAAAGGTTGTGTCGCGCCCTTTCCCAGAAAGCTGTAGGAGATAGGACAGCAGTCCGACCGATGAAACTTAGCAAGGCGTCAGGGTCAAAATCAAGAGGCTGGTTGGGATCGCCGCAAGGCAAAAAGGGAATTCGACTTTGGCGGGCGATCGCGCACAGCAACAAAAATACATTCACCCCAACCGCAGCATCGATTTGCAGCACTTTTAGGGGGTTGTGCAGTGCTTGAAACTGGGCATAAACCTGATGGGCAATTCCTTCATCCAGCCAGCGACCCCGACAGTAAGCGCGATAGAAGCGATAAAGGCGTTTAAACAGCGCACCTAAACTAAAGTGTACTTCTTTGCGTTCTTGCTGTCGCCGCAGCCGCTCAACCACCATTTCTTCTATTTCAAGTGACAACAAGCCATAACCTAGTAATTGGTAAAGATGCTGGGCTACAGCAAGTGAGGATTTGATTGTAAAGTTGACTTCACCGTAGGTATCTTGAAATTGATCTGTCACGGCTTGCAACTGGAGGGCAATTTCTTCTGCACAGAGGTATTCTCCCAGGTTGGGATGGGAGAACTCAATGCTGGGGATTTGAGATTGGGAATTGGGGATTTGGAAGAAAAATATTGGTAAGTTGTCTTCTAAGTGCTTCGACTTTAGCGCTGATTGCGTCAGCTTGTTTTTACAGGTTTGCACAATCGAAAGTGCGGTAACTTGCATTACTTGGCGCACGTCTTCGGGGCGACGGTTGGCTAAGAGATTAGCGATCGCATCCGTGCTGCGGTAGGCATGGGCTAGACCTTCCTTTACCACAAAAGGTATCGTGGTACTCCCAGCATCTGGGTATGCTAATAGCCAACAATAAATCCGGTCGTAAATTTCAAATTTGACCTCGGATAATGCCCGATGAAAAATGCTGTCGTCTAGCAAACCATCTCGATGTAAAACACCCATCAGATAAAGCATTAAAGGCTGTCCGACAAGAGTGTTAGCTACGGAACTAGCACCGCCTGGGGTTCTTTCTGGAGTTGGAGTAAAAGCACTTCTTTGTTTTAAAAAAGAAAAATATCCCTGTGCGATCGCTTTTGATTGTAGCTTCGCCCAATTCTTGAACCACTGGCGAAATTCATCTTGTTCTAGCGGCTGGATGGTTATTCGCCGCATCAATGGGAATAGAGAGTAGGGAATTTCTTCGCTTCCCCTACCCCATTCCCCGATTCCCCGGCGACTGGTGAGAATAATTTTGTGGCGAGGAGTACCTTTGGTTAAGGAGAGCGATCGCGCCTGAAACGAAGTCACCTGGTTCAGGAAGGCAGCGAAATGATATCCTGTGCGATCTGAGCGGGGCAGTTCATCCAAGCCATCCAGAATCAACAAGCAGGGAGGATGTAGAATTGAAAACCAACCATCTGCATCTTTGAATCTGCCCAAGGGGAAGGCGGAATTCAATGTTTCTTCTAGAGTTTTCCCTAAAGTGGCATCCTTGAGGCGGATTAAGACTGGCATCCACTTGGGATACAGTTGCTGGGCAACGTGTGTTGCGAATATCTGACAGAAACTGGTTTTGCCCATACCCGGATCGGCTTCGATCGCGGTAATAGTTTTCTTATCCTCCAGTTGCAGCGTTACCCATTCCATTAAATCAACTGGTGGCGAAGCGTCATTAGTAATCGCAGCCTTCCCCAAAGGCTGCTTAGTTGTAACTAATACCTCTTTGCCTTTTAGCGGCACGTATAAATCTTTTAAAGAAAAGGGTTCTGCCAGTAACGGCTTCGAGAGAGATTGGAGTAGCGCCGCCCGATAACTTTCCCGGTGTCGGTTGAGAGGAAAGTGTTGAGGGGGGAAATTTAATTCCGGTTCCTCAGAATTAAGAGTTGTTGAGAACCGAGAACTCTGATCATTGCTTCCTGACGCTGGGATGTTATCATAACCAGTTACTAAACTTCCCAACTGGACAAACTTTTGTAGTTGTGCTAAAGGGAGAGCATTTTGGGCGATCGCTTCCAGCAGATAACCAGGCAGTCCATTAGCCAAGCGTTGGGTAATTAGTTTAGCTTCTGTTTCCTCGGCACCATTGGCGATCAACCAGGCGATGCAGGTGCTGTTCATCTGCTGCACTAGAAACGAGTTGCCAATTTGCAAGAGGGCTTGTTCTGCCTGAGTATCGCTCAAGCGTCCGGGGCGCAGGGTTTTTAGAAAAGCTTGCAAATGGACATCAGCCAGGGGTGAATCCCACACCTGCCCATACAAGTCTTCCGATCCCCCTGGTATCCCTGCACGGGATAGCCACGGCCTTCTAAGTAAAGATTCTTGCTCTAAAATTCCTTGTAAAGCATTGATATAGGCAATTTGGAAGGTGAGCCAGGTGCCTTCGTTGCGCTTGAGGGGCTTTTTCTGACTTAGAATGTGCAGCAACCCAACACTCAGCTGGGAGACTACTCCTGCCACTAGACTCGCGGTTCTCAGGGGCAGTTCTAAGACTTCCGCCAAGGCGCTGATATCAAAAGGTGTCAGGCTCTTAACTTCCATGTCCTGTGCAATGCGAAAGGCAATTCCGGCGATTTGCGTGCCGGGGTGCCTCAAGGTCGCCAGTTCAATCTGGCGCTCCGCCAGCCAATGCCGAATGCTCAGGCTCATGGCACCTCTATCAAAGGAAATAAATCAATATGCCTCTTCTTAGTTATGTTAAAGGGCAGCAGCGATCGCTGCTGTGGCGATCGCTTGAGTAAAAGTTTTGTCGGGAGAAAGTTGGAGGAAGGCATAAGTAAAAACGGCCCTGATGAGGCAAGACAGGCAAAAGGCAAAAATGAAGAATCCTTCTCAAAGCTTTTTGCCACCCCCCACGCCCTCCACCTGGTTCGCCAGCGAGGGAAAGTTAAAGAAATTTTATTGCTGGGAGGTTGGGAGGATCGCCTTTTTCCTGTTTTAGGGGGAGAGGGGGTAAAAGGGTTCAGGAAGGACATTCGTTAAATTGAAATTACAGACGGCTTCAAGCGGGGGAGAGGCATTCAAGCGGAAAATCTGTGGCTCTAATCCTAAATTCCAGCATAAAGGCTTAGGCTGTACAATCTCAAAACTTTTATTATCAGTCTTAGACCTTTTACAGTAGCGACGATTTAAATCCAGATAAAGTTGGCATCGCTTTTTGTTGCAGAACGCAGAATAAGGACAGGACTCAAGGGTAGTGGTTGTGAGAAGACAGTTACAAGAATTTCAAGTACGAGCAGCTAATAGATTGCGCTCTGGGCAAGGGCGTAAACTGGTGATCAGAGTTGTCCCGAATGCCAAAGCATCTGCCATGAGCGTTAAGGATGACGATTCTCCAGAAATTGAATCTAATGTTGAGGTTATCCAAACCTCTATGGCATCGCCTAAAAAACGTGGTGGCTTATCGGGTTTGTGGTTGTTTTGGTTAACTCTCTTGTTAGGTTTGGGAGGGACGGTAGCAGGGGCGTTCTTTTGGCTGGCAACGATACCGCCGCAGGCTAACTGCAAAAATATCTCGCCTATAGCTCCGGAAACGGATCGGCTGTTTTGCGCTCAGCAGGCGGCCGAGACTGGTAAGTTAGATAAGTTGCTCGAAGCAATAACGTTTGTTCAAACTTTACCGCCGGATCACTCGCTCTACTCTCAAGCGCGGGGGATGATGGAGGAGTGGTCGAAATCAATCTTAGGGTTTGCCCAGGCAAAATTTGACGAGGGAGATTTAGCCGGAGCGATCGCTATTGCCCGCAAGATTCCTTCTGCAAGTCCTTTTCATCCCCAGGTGAAAGAGAGGATGCAACAATGGCAATTAGAATGGCGGCGGGGCGAGGAAATTAGTAAAAAATTCCATGTTGCTTTAAAAGAGCAAAAATGGTTTGAGGCTTCCCAGCTAATACAAAATCTATCTGCGTTAAATAGCCCTTACTGGGATGACGAACTAATCGAGCAACACGTCGATCGGATGTCCTTAGAAAGAGACGCTTGGCAGCAGTTGGAAGAGGCGCGAAATTTTGCCGATAGAAAGACGAGTGAGAATCTGGCACAAGCGATCGCTTTGGCGGGAAAAGTAGACTCTAAAAGCTACGTCAAACCCAAGGCGCAAGCTGATAGAAATCTCTGGAGTCAGGAATTACTCAAAATTGCAGCCGAACGCTTTCAGAAAGAAGATTATGACGGCGCGTTAACTGCTGCCAAGCTGGTTCCCTCTGATGCTTCAGTTTATACAGAAGCTCAAGATTGGATTAAACTCGGTCGCTCTTATGTCATTGCCCAACGAGATAATATTTTCAGCTTTTTAGAAGCGAAAGCGGGTGTGCGCGACATTTCGCCAAAAAGTCCCCTTTATCAGAATGCAAAAGATACAGCGGAAACGTGGGCTAATAATTTGCAAGATCTCGTCCATATGCACTATGCGGAAACCATAGCCAATTTCGCTCAACCGTTGGCGTTCCAAGTGGCAATTAACCAAGCTTCTGCGATCGCGCCTCAGCGTCCCGGACGCTTACAAGCCCAAACTTTAATTGCTCATTGGCGCAAGCAAATTCAACAGATTGAAGACAGAACGGCTTTGTTGAGCGCTACACAACTGGCGACGCCAGGAACACTGGAAAGTTTAAAGGCTGCTGTTACCGAGGCGAGTAAAATTAAACAGGGTCAGCCTTTGCGGATAGAAGCACAAACCTACATCGCTCAATGGAATAAAAAAGTCCAGACGATGGAAGATCAGCCGATCTTGGATTTGGCAAAGGGTTTAGCAACTCAGGGAAATCTCAAAGCTGCTGTTGAAGCTGCCCAAAAAATTAGCCCCGGACGGGCTTTATATCCAGAAGCACAGGCGGCGCTGACTGAATGGGTGACACAAATTCAAACTACTGAAGATATGCCCATTCTCGACGCGGCGGTTGCTCTGGCGGCTGAAGGGCGGTTGACTGGTGCGATTAATAAGGCTTCTGAGATTCGTTACGGTAGGGCGCTCTATGGGGAAGCTCAAGGCGCGATCGCTCGCTGGGAAGCGGAACGAAATGCGATTTGGGAGGCAAGACGAAGGGCTGCTGAGGCTGAGGCTTCACAAACAGAAGACTTTTCTGAAAGTGATTTCCAATCCCAGGATAGTAACTGAAAATATTCATCTCCAATACAGAGATGGATATTTTCTACAGCTTAACCCTGCTGCAATCTCTTGATCATAGCGTCCCATGTCCCACGTCCCATCACGCCATCAGGAGTTATGTTTACTGACTCCTGAAAGACTTTGACGGCGGCTTGCGTCTCTGGGCCATAGATGCCATCAATCGGGCCATTATAGAGTCCCTGTTGTGTCAGTACACTTTGAACTTCTATAACTGTTGCTCCTCGGCTACCATAGCTCAGCAGTGGAGCTGTTTTAGAAATGTAACCTGTGATCGGACTAGATGTGGTGGGTGTAGTGCTTTCAATAGGCGCAGTTGGTCCCTCATTTCGCCCTGTTGGATCTAGTGGATTTTGAGCATAAGGAGTTGAATTTCGATTCAACTCCATTGGTGTTTCATTATTACTAGGATTAATATCAGTTGGAGCCTCATTCATCATCCCTGGATTTATCTCCGGGTAATGTGTCTGAGCATTTGCACGTCCACCGTTAAACAATAGCGGTGATAGAGAAATGGCAGAAAAAATACCCAGTGCCATGAGACTTGATTTGACAATTTTGATTGCCATAATCTGAATATCTCCTTGAGAGAATACAACGGAATAAATTCGGTTTCGGCTTTCTATATGTATTTCAGATTACGAAAAATATTGCATCTAAACGTGGCTCTCAAGTTATAAATTACACTGAGAACAAATATAACCATAGATATACGTTAGAGGATGTTTTAAAAGTCGGTTAGATAGCAAAAAAGCTCACTCAGTGTAAGCTGCGAATATGTAGTACACAGCACTGAGAGAGCGTTATGAGTAAAGCTTACCCCAGTAATT